>JBKJLZ010000268.1:0-2839 GCA_046596705.1 Sphingorhabdus sp.
GTTTACGCGAATGGTGGTCGGGTCGTGGAGAATACAATCCCCAAGATACTTCGCGCCAACCCTTTCCCGCCGCCAAATTCGATGGCCGGACCGGAAGGCGAACGCTGGGCACCGATCCACGGTATCGTTAGGCATTCGAAAGCGCTTGAAACTATCGACGCACTTACGGCATTGTTCGAGGCGAACGACGCGGAGATGGAGCGGCTGGGCGTTGGCTGCGGCTATATGTTTTTATTGGTAGGCTCGACTGGTTTTCTGATCGAGCCCTGTTTCTACTGGCCCGACGAGCAATGGGAAATTCACGAACATTTTATCGAACCAGCGCACTTCTCAAAGCTGAAGGGCTTTCCCGCTAACCCCGAAGCCCGCGCGTTGGTTGAAAAGTTGCGAGCCGGCGTCATCGATGTGTTCGGACGAATGGGCGGTATGCATTTCCAGATCGGTCGAACTTATCCGCTGAAAGACCGCAGCGACCCGCGCGCTTGGAAAATACTCGAAGCGATCAAGGCCGAAGTCGATCCAAAGGGGTTGATGAATCCGGGCGCGTTGGGACTATAGGAGCATGAACGATGCTGCTCGACCGAAGACAGGCGCTCGCCGCCGCCATGGCCTCCACCATCCACTGGCCAGTGGGGGCGCAGACTGTGGCTAACGCAAAAACCTATGCAGCAGTCGCAATGCAACTGGCCGCACGCTCGGTCGAGCGAGCGAAATCGCCCGAGGAAGCGCGAGCGCAAATCATGGCGCACATTGGCGAGCTGGAGGGACAGATTCGCTCGGCAAGCATCTTTATAACGCAATATGGCGGCGCGCCGGTCAAACTCGCAGTGCTGCCGGAATATCTGTTTACCAGTTATCCGGGCCGAATTTCGATTCCCGATTTTGCAAAGCTTGCCGCGTTTGCGCCCAATGGCGTTGAATATGAAGCGCTCGGCAAGCTTGCACAGAACCTTAAAATGTTCATCGCCGGTAATGCATACGAAACCGACACAAACTTTCCAGATCTCTATTTTCAGTCGAGTTTTGTGATCGCGCCTAACGGAAACGTGGTGCTGCGCTACCGCCGACTCAATTCATTATATGCTGTGACGCCGCACGATGTCTGGTCGAAATATCTCGATATCTACGGACTCGACGGCGTATTCCCCGTTGCCAAAACCGAAATCGGAAATCTCGCGGCAATCGCCTCGGAAGAAATCCTTTATCCAGAAATTGCACGCGCGCATGCCATGCGCGGCGCAGAAATATTTGTGCATTCATCTTCCGAAATCGGTTCGCCCAATGCGACGCCGAAGATGATTGCCAAGCGAGCACGCGCTTTCGAAAATATGGCTTACATAGTTTCGGCTAATACCGCCGGGATCACCAACACCGCGCTGCCCTTAGCTTCCGCCGACGGAAACTCCATGGTGGTCGACTGGAAGGGCAACGTGATTGCAGAATCGAACAGTGGTGAAACCTTCACCGCCTTTGGCGATATTGATCTTGCCGCGCTCCGCGCTGCAAGGCGCAAGCCGGGCATGACCAACATGCTGTCACGCCAGCGCAACACACTGTTCGCAGCGGCCTACGCCAACGATACGCACCAGCGAGCAAACAGCCTGATTGAAAACGGCGTTGTCAAAACGCCAAGCCGTGAACATTTTCAAAGAGTGAGCGAGGAGACGATCGAGCGACTCGCGAAGGATGGATTGATATGAGCGCCGAACGCCCTGACGTTGCCCCGCCTTATTCCGCAGTTGCGAAGCATGCTGTTTTCCCAGTGCCCACGCATGACGAGGCGGCGAGGTTCGATTTTCTGGCAAATTTTAACAAATTTTTGTCCGGTACTTTGGGGCCCGGCAATAAGTTAGCCTATGATAATCGTGTGCTACCTAAGTTCCGCAAAGCAAATGGCCGCGATCCAACTGATCGGTTCGAGATCCGCCATGCAATGAATGCCGATCCGTTTCACCAACTCTGGTCGGCGGCAAAACGCAACTCGATGGAGATGCGGCAGCAAAATGGCCGTACCGTTACGCTGCGGCAGCTCGACCGCCTCGATGCAACGGCACGCGCGTTGAACCACTCAGCGCCCCACACGCTGGAGCTTAACCCCGATATCACAGTGCCGCCCTACCAGAATGCCGTCGACATACACTGCATGCCGGGCAGCTATCATGGCGAAGAGCGCCCCGGAGACGTGTCCGCCGGTGCCAATTACGACAGCGGCATCTTTGCGACTACCGCTGGAGGGCTCGGCGCGCTTTCCGATGGTGGCGGTCAGGCTTTGGTCGATTGGATATCGCGCGAACGCCCTGGCTGGTCACCAAAACGAATCCTCGATATCGGCTGCACCATTGGCCACAATATTTTGCCAGTCGCGCTTGCCTTTCCGGAAACCGAAGTCATCGCCATCGACACTGCAGCCCCATCGTTGCGGTACGGTCATGCCCGTGCACAGGCCTTGGGCGCAAAAAATCTCCATTTCATCCAGGCCAATGCCGAAGACCTATCGCGTTGGCCCGACGGACATTTCGACTGGGTTCAAACGACGATGTTCCTGCACGAAACAAGCGGCAAAGCGTTGCCCAAGATTATCAATGAGGGCTACCGAGTGCTCGGCGACGGCGGATTGATGCTTCACCTTGAACAGCCGCAATATTCAGACGACATGCCGCTTTATGAACAGTTCATTCGCGACTGGGACGCGTTCAACAACAATGAACCCTTTTGGTCCGCCATGCACGCGCTGGATCTTAAATCGATCATGCTCGCCGCTGGCTTCACCCCGGATCAGACGTTTGTAACTGGCGTACGCGCCGTCGTTGACCGCGAAATCTTTCCGGAAGCAACGACG
>JBKJLZ010000079.1:0-3192 GCA_046596705.1 Sphingorhabdus sp.
CCGCCTATTTGAAGTCATCGACTGACTGGTCCCAGTCGACCGACGGCGGGTCGCCCACATCGATCCGCCGTCACTCAATCATGGGGGGGTTTGATGCAATCAACTTTGGCGGCGATCCCGATTGAGGCAGAAGACCGTCGCCAGAACGAGCGGCATGTAACTATTCTCAAAATTTCAAAAGTGGTTCGCAAATGCGGCGAAGAATTATGCGTATTGCGAAATCTGTCGACTCAAGGCGCAAAGGCAGACGTCGCCGAACCCTATCAAGTCGATGAAGAAGTCCTTTTGAATTTGCGTTTGGGCGAAGTGATCAGAGCTCGCGTCGCATGGGTGAGCGCCAGGTCGATCGGGCTGGTATTTAACCATCCCATCGATCTTGAAACGGTTCTGGCGAATTTTTGTCCTGAAGAACAACGCGTCGGGGGTCCGCGCGTCAATACTTTGGCTGAAGCCACCATATTGCTGGGGTCAAACCGGCATGAAATTCTAGTCGAAAATTTGTCGCAAAAGGGTGCCAGAATTTTGAGCGGCTTCAAGTTGCAAAGCGGCGAGGGCTTGAGCCTTGATCTTGATGGAATCGGGCTAATTCCCGCCGTGGTTCGGTGGTCGGACATGTCGATCGCCGGATTGTCATTCAACCAAGTTTTGCCCTTATGGGATATGATGCGGTGGATAAAGACGTCCGGCCAAGCCAATTTGGTAACGCCGAATGTCGATGTGGAGCCGCTAGCGAGCCTCGAACAGCAGCTCTTAGTGTGATCTTTCCATGAACATTGTTCGCGCCAACTTCGCATCGCCTCAAGCGTCACATTCGAAAGACGTTGGCGGCGTTGGTTCAGAGCATCTTCAACACGTCGATACTGACTATTTCAGTGAGCTGATCGCCAAAAGCAACATTGATCAGGTTGATATCATTCTTGGCACCGGCATTACAGATGTCGAGAGACGACACTACACCGTTTGCGATTGGGTAAACCAGTGGGGCAACCAATCGCGAGATTGCGCAAATTCGGCACTGACTCAATGTTATGCAGAAGGCTGGTCTCGTTCAAAGCTATGCACATTAGACATACTGAAAGTGCAAAAGTGGTACGACGTAGTGCTTACCAAATCGAAAGATGGGGCGGCTGTCATCTCAGTTGCCCGGGACATTACCGAAGATATGCTTGCACAGGACAAGCTTCGTCGGGTTGCTTTCGAGGATGGGCTTACCGGATTGTTGAACCGGCTGGCGCTGCGCGACAAACTGGAAACTGAAATAGACCGTGTAACCAGCACCGATGGCTCGATTGCGGTTTTCATGGTCGATCTGGATAATTTTAAATTTATAAACGACACATTGGGGCATGACGCTGGTGACAGTCTTCTAGTTGAGGCAGCAACGCGGCTAAAAGCCAGTGCGCCAGAATGTTCCACCGTAGCGCGGCTAGGGGGCGACGAGTTCGCTATCATCGTATCGGACACCAAGGGATGCCCTGATGTTTTCGCAATTGCCGAAAAATTGCTCGGATCGATGCAGCGGCCGGTCGAGTATCGCGGTCGAGTGCTTAGCACTCAGGCTAGCATCGGGGTGGCGCTTTTCCCTGCGCATGGTACATCTCAATCCGAGCTTTTGAAGAACGCGGATATCGCACTGTACGCCGCTAAAGCGTTCGGACGCGGCGGATTTTCAAGATATGTTCCCTCAATGGGTTCTTCGTTGCGTAAGCGGGCATCAGCAATCGATGCCGTGCGAGATGCCTTGAAACACCACAGGATGGAGGCTTTCTACCAGCCAAAAGTTGCTCTCATTTCAAACCGCATCGAAGGCTTTGAGGCGATACCAAGGCTGCGTTTTGAAAACGGATTGCCGATACCCGACGCCGCCATGCGCCATGCGATGGATGACATCGACGTTGCACGCCAGGTTGGCGACTGTATGTTTGACCGAGTGGCCGACGACGTGAAGGCGTGGCTGGCAGCGGGAGTAAATGTAGCGCATGTTGCAATGAATACGTCGGCAGCAGACTTTCGTGCTGGCGATTTTGCGGTCAGGTTTCTTGAACGACTGCGCCGGACGCAGCTGTCGGCGGAGCTTTTTGAGATTGAAGTCGGCGAAACTGTATTGGCAGGTCGCAATACGGATTATGTCGCGACAGCACTTGCCGACCTGGCCGACGCCGGAGTCAGGATTGCATTGGATGATTTTGGCACCGGCGCTTCCTCGATCGTACAGCTTAAGCATATGCCATTCGACTCGATTAAAATCGATCAATCGATCGTCAGATCGCTTGCGACGGACAATCGGGATGAGGCTATCGTGAAGGCAATGATCGGCTTTGCGGACGGCTTGGGTCTGCGCACTGCCGCTTCGGGCATTCAATCCTATGGTCAGTTGGAAACGCTAAAATCCATGGGCTGCCACACGGGCCAAGGCGAACTTCTGGGGCAGCTCGTCGCTGGATCCGACATGGTCGCCGAGATGGGAAGATCTGCAAACCAGCATGCGTAAAGGAGATATCCCATGTCAATTTACAATCTTGTTTATATGAGTGAATCGAGAATGGGACCGCCTACACCGGCAACCCTTCAGGCAGTGGACGATATTCTCGCCGTCGCGCGCGAGCGGAATGCATCCATCGATGTTACCGGTGCCCTCCTTTTCACAGAAGGCCGCTTTGTTCAGGTTCTCGAAGGTGAACGCGACAAGGTGCATGAAGTATTCGACCGTATCGGCGCTGATGCAAGGCATGCAGATGTTGAAATACTGTCGGCACAGTATAGTGAACGGCGTCGTTTTAAAGAGTGGTCGATGGCATTTGTTGGCAACGATGAAGCACTCCAGGCAAAGTTTGCCGATGCGCCTTTGGCAGCTCTTGGAAAGCGGCCAGCGGGTGACTCATTGCTCGATTTCATGCTGGAACTGGTGCAATCTTCGGAAAGCGATTTGAACTAGGAGACGCTTGGTTGACCTTGTTTAATGAGCACAATTCAAACCAAATTGGTCCCACGACCGAAATAAAGCCCAAGCGTCTAGTCCTGATCGCTTTTCACGCTATTTCGAATTCTAACGTCTAGATCCGACTTGCCTTTGGTCGTTGGACTGATGGCGGACGGAAACCTGCGCCGTCGCTCACAGCTTAAGCAAGTGCCGCTTTCGCTGGATAAAGCGAATGCCCGACATAGCTAAACACAACTCCACCCACGACGAAT
>JBKJLZ010000243.1:0-3895 GCA_046596705.1 Sphingorhabdus sp.
ACATTGCTGACCGGGGCCAGTCCGGCCAAGCACGGCATCATCGGCAACACCACTTTCGATCCGATGCAGATCAACCAAAGCGGCTGGTATTGGTATGCGAGCGATTACAAGCTGCCGACATTGTGGGATGCTGCAACGAAAGCGGGTAAGACAACCGCGAATATCCATTGGCCCGTCAGCGTCAAGGCCGACGCGATCAAATGGAATATCCCGCAAATATGGCGGACCGGGCATGCCGACGATGCCAAGCTTATGAAGGCGCTGGCAACGCCGGGGTTGATCGAATCGCTTGAACAGAAGCTAGGTGATTACGCCCCCGGTATTGACGAAAGCATCGACGGCGATGAAAATCGCGGACGGTTTGCGGCTGCGCTAATTGCTGAAAAGAAGCCGGATTTTACGACGGTCTATCTGACCGCGCTCGACCATGAACAACATGCCGAGGGCCCCAACACTCCGCAAGCGCACGCGATCCTGAAACGCATCGATGCGATTGTTGGTCGGCTGGTCGCCGCTCAGATGATTGCACAACCGGACTCGGTGATTGCAGTGGCTTCCGACCATGGTTTTTCCAAAGTCGACACCGAAATTAATCTCTACCGCGCGTTCATCGACGAAGGCCTAATCATGCTCGATGCCACTGGCAAAATAAAAAGCTGGGAGGCGAGCCCCTGGAATTCTGGTGGTTCATCGGCCATCATGCTCGCTCGTCCCAATGACGCCGCGCTCCGCGATAAAGTTGCGGCATTGCTGCAGAAACTGAAGGCTGAGCCCGCGAACTGCATTGCAGCAATCGCTGACCCTGCCCAAATCAAGGCGATGGGCGGCAACCCGGAGGCCAGTTTCTATGTAAGCTTCGAACCCAATGCCTACGCTGGCGGGTTCAAGGGCAAAGACGCGCCGCTTGTCGGCCCATCGGGCAGTAAAGGAACGCACGGTTATTTCCCGACCAGTCCGTTGATGCGCTCCAGTTTCATGATGATGGGCAAGGGCATCGCCAAGGGTCGCAATCTGGGCGAAATCGACATGCGCAATATTGCGCCGACGCTGGCGAAGATCATGCGCGTGTCGTTACCCGATGCCGAGTTGCCGCCGGTTAATTGATCCCCGCCTGCAAATTGCAAATTGCAACCTATCCGCACCTCTGCCATTCACCGGCGGAGTGACGGAGATTTGTATATGCGGTTAGTGAAGCGGGCGGGGCTGGGGTTGCTGGTGCTGTTGGTGGTGGTTGCGATTGGCCTCGCAATCTGGGAGCCGTTAGCAGCTGGCAGGCAACAGGCTCCGGCCAAGCGCAGTTATAACGTTGATATCGTGCGCGACGGTTACGGTGTGCCGCATATCAATGGCAAGACCGATGCCGATGTCGCTTACGGGCTGGCTTATGCGCATTCTGAAGACGATTTCGGCGTGCTGCAAGAGGTCGTGGCGATGACTCGCGGTCGGGCAGGGGCACTGATGGGGAGCGACGGCGCGCCTATCGACTATGTCGAACAACTGTTGGGCGTGAGGGCAACCGTGGCCCGTGACTATGACCGGATTCCCGCCGACGTGCGAGCGGTGATGGATGCCTATGCCGCCGGGCTCAATCATTATGCCGACAAGCATCCCGATGAAGTGCGACTGTCGAAGCTTTTTCCGGTCAGTGGGCGCGATGTGGCGGCTGGCTTTGTCTTGCGATCGCCGTTCTTCTTTGGTCTCGACAACGTAATCAAGAAACTGAGTGCAGACGAATTGCCGGTCAATGGGCCGGTTGCGCAACTGACCCCTGCCGGACGCGAACCGTCGATGAATGGTTCAAATGCCTTTGCTGTAGCGCCAAAGCGTATGGCCGATGGTCAAACGTGGCTGATTTCCAATTCGCACCAACCGTATGAGGGCAGTGTTGCATGGTACGAGGCGGTGGTCCATTCGGGCGAAGGGCTCGATATGGCGGGCGCGTTGTTTCCGGGTTCGCCGTTTGTCTTGCTCGGCCATAATCGCAATCTCGGCTGGACCAATACAGTCAACCAGCCCGACCTGATCGACGTTTACAAGCTCATTACCAACACCGACAACACACAGTACCGGATGGACGGTAAATGGAAGCCGCTGACGAGCAAACGCGTCTGGCTGCCGGTAAAGGTTGGGCCATTCGCGCTGCCGGTGCCAAAGACAGTTTACGCTTCAGAACATGGGCCAGTCATCATCAACAAGAATGGTGCGTTTGCCATCCGCTACGCTGGAATGAACAGCGTGACATTGCTCGAACAATATTTTCGAATCCAGAAAGCACGCGATTACGGCGAGTGGATCGAAGCGATGAGCAAGCGCGGAATTCCGGCGACAAACTTCATCTATGCCGACAAGACCGGGAAAATCGGATATTTCTACAATGCATTATTCCCTAATCGAAAACCTGGTTTCGATTATACCAAAATCCTGCCAGGCGATGTCAGCGCCAGTCTGACACAAGGGGTGTTGCCCTGGTCTGCAACGCCGATGATTGTCGATCCGGCATCGGGCTTTGTCACCAACGCTAACAACACGCCATTCATGGCAGCTGGTAAGGGTTCGGAACTGGACACTGCAAACTTCTCGCCATTGTTGGGTATTGAGGCACGCACCACCAACCGGATTATCCGCGCGCTTGAGCTGCTGGACGCCGATACGTCATTGACGCCGGAGGAGCTACTCGCGATCAAGTTCGATACTGGGTATAGCCGCAATAGCTTCGCCGGAGCGTGGATCGACAAACTATTGGCCGCTGACGTAAAGTCGGAGCCTGACTTACTGGCGGCGCAGAATTTGCTGAAACAGTGGGACTTCAACAGCGATGGCAATGGTCGGGCCGACGCGTTGGGTGAAGCGATGATGCATATGGCGAACAGCGACGCTTACCATGGTCGTCCGTTGCCGGATGCTAAGGCGAAGTTGCGCGAAGTAGTCGATGCATTGATGAAGGGCTTTGGCCGGATCGACCCACCATTGGGCAACGTCCAGCGATTAATCCGTGGCAAGGTCAACCTGCCCGCAAATGGCGGAACCGATACATTGCGCGCGGCTACGGTTTGGGAGCCACAGGATAATGGTCAGATGCGCGTTCGGCACGGCGACAGTTTCATAATGCTGACCAGTTGGGACAAGGCGGGCAAACTGACCAGCCAGTCGATCCAGCCTTATGGTTCTGCCACCAACCGGCCCGGATCGAAGCACTATACCGACCAGATGCAGCTATTTTTGGACCGCAAGTTCAAGCCCGTGCATTTTGAATGGGCGGAGGCTGTGCAAAACGCGAAGCGCCGTTATCGGCCATAATCGCCGTTTGTCGAAATTTACTGGCGCTAATGTTGTGTTTGATGACCGCAGCGCTATCGTCTGCCTCAAACATTGGAATTAGGAGCTAAAATATGATCCGCAAATTGACTCTCGCGCTGCTTGGCGCGTCAATGCTGGTATCGCCAGCGCTTGCCGCAGACCCGGCACCGGTGCCCGCTTCCGCATTGGTAAAAGACATCAGCATTCCGCACGAACAATTCACTCTGAAAAACGGTTTGCGGGTCATCGTTCATACCGACCGCAAGGCACCTGTGGTAGCGGTATCGATCTGGTACGATGTGGGTTCAAAGCACGAGCCGAAGGGCAAGACCGGCTTTGCCCATTTGTTCGAACATCTGATGTTCAATGGCTCGGAAAACTCGCCGGGCGACTTTTTCCAGCCGTTGCAAAACATGGGCGCGACCGATTATAACGGCACAACATGGTTCGACCGGACCAATTATTTCCAGACCGTGCCAACCAGCGCGCTCGATCGCATCCTGTATCTCGAAAGCGACCGGATGGGATATCTGCTCGCAGCAGTGACACAAGAAAATCTGACCAATCAAATCGGCGTCGTTCAGAATGAAAAACGCCA
>JBKJLZ010000154.1:0-3353 GCA_046596705.1 Sphingorhabdus sp.
AATGCGAAGTCGGTGCTGGTGGTTAACCCCGAAATTACCTCGGGCCATTTGAACTGGCGCGACCGCGATAGCCATTTCATCTTCGGCGACGTAGCCACTGCGATTTTAGTCGAAGCCAAGGATATTGCGCCAGCTAATCATTGGGAGATATTGGGAACACGATTGAAAACTCAATTCTCGAACAATATCCGTAACAATTTCGGCTTCCTCAACCGCGCTCATGGCGAACCCATTGACCAAAGCGGTCCGCGTAATGACAAGCTGTTTGTGCAAGAAGGCCGCAAAGTGTTCAAGGAAGTCGTGCCGATGGTAGGGCAGATGATTCTCGAACATGCGGAGAGCCTTGGTCTGTCCGGTGCTGACCTTCGCCGCCTATGGCTACATCAGGCAAATACCGGAATGAACCGTCTTATTTCGCAGAAAGTGCTTGGCTATGAAGCTAGCGATGACGAAAGCCCGACCGTGCTTGATACCTATGCCAACACCTCGAGTGCGGGGTCGATCATTGCCTTCCACAAGCACAATGAAGATCTGGCGGTCGGGGACATCGGCCTGATCTGCTCATTCGGTGCTGGCTATTCGGCGGGCACGGTGTTCGTGCGAAAAGTGGGCTGACCGTACTTGAAGTCGTCCGTAGTCAGGTCAACAAGCGGTCAACCGTATCCAACAATTGTCGTTTTCCAGTCAGAGCAACTTCTCACTGTGGTTCGAGTGTAGGGAATGAAGCCTTAAGGTGATCATAGATCGCAACATGCAAACGTTGCGAGAACTCGCACCCATAATATTCCTTGTCATACCAAGCAATGCGAGCCTCAAGCGGTTCGAACCCGGGCATCGTCAAGAAAATGGCCTTGCCTTTTTCCACAAAACTTGCCGAATGCATGCGAAAGCCCGATCGCGAAAGCTCAATGACGGAAACCTTGAAACGCCCGCCCCGAGGCTCGCGAACATCTGCCACAATATTCACGCTATTGCGCACAAACTGCCGCGCGTTAAAAATATGCTCGCTGCTTTCTGGTGCTTCGTCGCTTGACCCCATCGCATTATCCTTTGCGCGGTAGGCCCCGCGCTAGCGACATAGTGCACGGAATAAAGACTTTCTGGCAAGTTTTATCCTTTTGCCGTAAAAGCCTTCAATCGAGGATCATGGCCATCAAAATGTAGATCAACACAGGCGAACCAAAGCCGATCAACGTTGTTACGACAAACAATAGGCGAACCACGGTAGCGTCGATTCCTGACCAGTTGGCTAGGCCGGCGCAAACGCCGAGGATCTTTTTGTTGGCTTTATCCATTACTAAACGTGACATTTTTCTTCCCCTTTTGGTACTGCTAACGGCTATGCCGCAGGTCCGTTAGATATTAGTTTGCTATCAGGCAACTAGCGTCGAAGCAGGTGCAATTGCTGGGGCAACGCTCATACCGATAGTAATGAATGCGCAGAATACAGCGGCAAAAACCGAAGTGATCTGGGTGCGTGACAAAATGCTCATTTCAATCTTCCTTTTCTTAATGGCCGAACACTGGCCGTTATTTCGCCGGACCATCCCGACTATGAAAGGTACTTTGCAGAGAACGTGCCAACTTTAGAAAATCATTATAAAACAGATAGATAGGTAATAAGCTTAGTTTTTTTTCATTTACATATTTTTACATATTAGGAAATATTCCCAATATTTGGGAAGGAAGTACTGGCATTATATAATGCAACATGGAATATCCGGTTGACCAAATCGTGGCCATCTATAGCGATGCCCATCATGGCCCTCACCCGCCTTTCGCTGACTGATTTTCGTAATCACGCGTCGTTGTCATTGCAGCCGAGTGCTCAGTTTGTTGTTCTTCATGGGGCGAATGGCACCGGCAAAACCAACATATTGGAGGCGATATCGTTGTTGGTGCCGGGTAGGGGACTGCGACGTGCCGGACTGAGCGAAATGGTTCGAAGCGACGGCGATGGGGGCTTTGTTGTTAGCGCAGAGATCGGTGATGTTTTGCTTGGCACCGGCGTCGAGGCGGTTGCGCCCGATCGGCGTAAAGTACGGATAAATGGCGCGAATGCATCAATCAACGGCCTTGCCGAATGGTTGTCGGTGATCTGGCTGACGCCATCGATGGACCGTTTATTTGCAGATGGCGCAGGTGCGCGGCGGCGGTTCCTTGACCGGCTGGTGCTTGCACTAGAGCCGACACACGCAAAGCACAGCGGTCGCTATGAAAAGGCGGTGCAGCAGCGCAATAAGTTGCTGAGCGGCAGTTCGCCCGACCCGGTGTGGCTCGATGCGCTTGAGGCGCAAATGGCAGACAGCGGAGCGGCCATAGCCAATGCACGCGAGCGCATGATTGCGGCATTGATTGAGCAATTGAACGTTGCACCCGCTGGCCCGTTTGCCGTCCCTGAAGTTGCACTCGATATCGGAACGCCACAACCAACGGCTGATCTACGCGAAATCTGGAAAAAATCACGCCCCCGCGACGCGAATGCTGGGCGGACGCTTATTGGCCCACACCGCGCCGACTTGGTGGTGCATAATCGTGCCAATGGGCAGGTTGCGGAACGCTCCTCAACCGGCGAGCAGAAGGCGCTGTTGCTCTCGTTGATATTGGCTCATGCCGCACTCGTGGCAGAGCAGCGCGGAGCACCGCCGATTTTGTTGCTGGACGAAGTTGCAGCGCACCTCGATCCAACACGCCGCGCTGCATTGTTTGAGCGGCTTGCAGCAACTGGTGCTCAAGTTTGGATGACCGGAACCGAGGCAGAATTATTTGATGGAATTGGCCCGGCGGCGGAGTTAATCGCCGTCGGAACTTGATTACTCTGCCTTACTAGATTTGCCCACGGCCTTGTTTTTTTTCGGCTGCTTGGGTTTGCTAGCTTTTGGTGGCGCAGGCGTAACTTCGAACACCGGCTGGTCGTCTTTCATACGCACCGCAACCTCGCCACCGTGGACCAACTTACCGAACAGCAATTCCTCGGCCAGTGGTTGCTTGATCTTCTCTTGGATTAGACGCGCCATCGGCCTTGCACCGTATAGCTTGTCATAGCCCCGCTCGGTCAGCCAGGCGCGAGCATCGTCATCGAGTTTGATATGCACATTCTGGTCGGCCAATTGTAGTTCAAGCTGCAGAATGAACTTGTCCACCACGCGCGCAACAACTTCGGTCGGCAAATAGGAGAACGGCACCGTTGCATCCAGACGGTTCCGGAATTCCGGCGCAAACATCTTTTTAACAGCCTCGTCGCCTGCGTCTTCCTTGCTAATATTATTGCCGAAACCGATGCCTTCTTTGGCCATGTCGCTAGCCCCGGCATTAGTCGTCATGATCAGAATGACATTCCGGAAATCGACGGT
>JBKJLZ010000330.1:0-2998 GCA_046596705.1 Sphingorhabdus sp.
ACAGCTGGTTTCAGGAAGGCGCAGTCCTACCTGTTGCACCTGCGCCTCAAGTTGTAGCACCATCAATCGTTGCTCCACCGGTTGCCGTTGCTGTTCCTTCGCAATCGGAGCCGGAACGCCCAAATATCGGCGCTTCCTCAGTCCCGGTGGAAGTTGCCGAGGCTGAGGCTGAAGTAGCTGAGCCAATGGCGCCTGAAGTAGTCGATCCGCTGCCGACACCGCCAGCCGAGCCATTCGTAGCCCCAAGCTTTGCACATTTCGACGACGATCGAGGCCCGGTCTTTGCCGAACAGCCAACGCCGGTCGCATCGCCCCCCGCCTCGCGCTATTTTGACGATGTAGAACCGCCAAGCCGCTTTGCCCATGAACCGCCATTCAAGGCGCGCCGCAACGCGGCCAAATTGTGGACGATTGCTGCAGTGGCATTTGCCTTGCTGATTGCAGCCGCAGGCGCCGCCATATGGTATTTTGGCGTGCCGGTGACCAGCTTCGGCGTGGCGGCGCGCGAACCCGATCTTGAGATCGTGCTAAACGAGAATCTGGAGATGAACCGGCGTCCTGATGGCACGCCTTATTTTATCGCGAGCGGGAGCATCGTTAACCCAAGCGCGACGACGCAGAATGTTCCTGAAATGCTAGTAACGCTAAAGGATGCCAGCGGCAGGGCGGTCTATAGCTGGAAAATGCGTGCACGCACTCGGAGCTTGGCGCCTGGCGAAAAGGTCGATTTTAGCGAGGCCCGGCTCGATATTCCGCTGGCCGCGCGGCAGATCAGCATCGGTTGGGTGCTTAGCAGCGGGTAACAGACGGCACGGGACTCCGCGCTTGAAGTTGCGACTACCTATGGCTATGCGCCTTTCTGTTACTAAAGCCGCCTTAGCTCAGTTGGTAGAGCATCGCATTCGTAATGCGGGGGTCGTAGGTTCGAATCCTATAGGCGGCACCATCACTTCCATTAGGAAGTGCCAGCATTTTCCTGTGAAAGCACTCAAAACGCGCTGTGTTCCAACTTCCTATTTTATGTGATTAACAACCAACCGGCTAGCGATAAGAAAAATAATTACGGTTTCTCAACATTAAGCGCAGCCTGCCGTTGGAAGTAGAATACCGCAAAGGTGCTCTGGTGCCCGGAAGAGGTCTTGGACCTCCGTGCCGTTACCAGCCCAGAAACTGAAGCTGGTGCGTGCACCCAGTCCGCATCTGGGCAGGGGCTTGATCGATTCAGAACATTCCGTGTTCTGGCCCGGTTATCCTGAAATCGCGGGCTGCATTTTAGATGAGCGCGCGCGCCGAAACGCGGCTTAACCCATTACAAAGCCTTAGTTAGATAGCCCGAAATCTCAAAACGGGATCGAAGCACCGAATACCCATTGAGAGTAATTATATTCCGATCCAAACTGATGTGTAGCACGGGCAAACAAACTGACCCTCTGATAATCATAATATATCGCGCCGCCAACCATGCCGAATTCCGTTTGATTGCCATTGATAAAGTCTAAACCGGGCCCTGCCTCTAGCTTGTAACTGCCACGTTGATACTTGCCAAAATGTTGCAGCGTCACCTGATGACGATGCCATTTATCCGGTGAAAAATATTCCGGAACTGTCAGTTTGTACCCTAACAAACGTGAACGGTGGGCAATGGCGAAGTGTTCGGATAGCGAATATCGAGTAGACAAGGCAGCCGTTTTACGACGGTTTCCGTCGCTGAATTCATGGTAGTCCGCTGTCAGCGCAGCCCAAAGCGGTTTGGTGTCGGGTGTCTCTGCACTTATCGAGCATCCAGTCGAATCAATGCGTTGCCGGATTGCAAGGGACGTAGCCACATATTCGTGGTCACAATAGGATTCTATGCTGACCGGGCCATTCCGCCGGGCATAAAACGAGCCATGCAGTCCTTCTTGAGTTAGCGCGGCGCGGGCCTTAAGTTTTAAGCCGTTTTCCAGTGTGGTAGCTATTGTTAAAACCGAGCCGACCACACTCTCTTTGCCGCTATCCACTGACTGATAAAGTGCGCCCAATTTTACATTGTATTTGCCGTCCCATTCACCGCCGCCTTCAACAGTAATGGTGTCCGCAAATGGGTCGGTAAAAATCTCAGCGTTGCCGTAAATTTTCTCGTTAGCCGCAGCTAATGGCGAAGCGGCAAAGAACATCGCACTCGACAAAAGAAAAATGTTCTTCATTTCGTTTCCCAGCTTTTTGAGCGGTTCGTAATCTCACTGAAATAGCCTGCTAAAGAAGCTGTGGTCATCAACAGCTGGTACACCAACAGATAACCAATTAGGCCAAGCCCATTTTTTCGCACTCGCAACCCATGCTTTTTGAATATGTCATTTTCAAAACCGAAATAAATCACTGTTCCTATAACCATCATCGGGATCAGCAAAATCGTTAAGATCCCAGCCATTAATGGATAACCCAACACAGCCATTATAATTCCGGGGATGAAAAACAGAACGTACGAAAGGTCGATAAACGGAAACATAAGATTGTACCAAATGAAGGGTGTGTTCATTCGGATTTGCACTAAGGTCCGTGGGCTTGATTTAAATGCTTCTATCAGTCCGCGCGCCCAGCGCTTACGCTGCCGGTAGAACTGAGACAGCGTTTCTGGAACGTTGGTAAATCCAAAGGCGCATTCGCAATATCCAATGCGATAATTTGCCGATCGTAAGGCCCACGTTAGAACTATATCCTCTCCAACAAGATCCGCCCATCCGCCGACAAAGCGCACCGCCTCCGTTCGGTAGATCGAAAATGCGCCTTGTGCCACCAACGTTCCATAATAGAGCGATTGTGCGCGTTTGATGACGGCAATACCGTGAAAATAGTCCCATTCTTGCATTTTGGTTAGAAAGTTTTTCCGCGAATTGCGGACCAATATTGTTCCCGCAACGGCACCCATGCGGATGTTACTATAGACCATGGCCTTTACAATGTTCGAAAGTGCATCTTTGTAAAGATAGGTGTCAGCATCAACAGTCAGGACAAATTC
>JBKJLZ010000007.1:0-3978 GCA_046596705.1 Sphingorhabdus sp.
GCCCAAAGGCAAACGAGTCAAACGTCTTGCAATTATGGACTCTGACGGTGCGAACCATCGTTTCATTACCAACGGCCAGTCGACCGCTTTAACCCCACGCTTTTCGCCCAATTACAAATCGATTCTGTATCTTAGTTATGTCGACGGTAATCCCCGTATCTATGTCTACGATATTGATGCCGGCCGGCAACGCCTGATTACGCAAAGCCGCAACCCCACATTCGCGCCGCGATGGTCGCCAGATGGCCAGACGATTCTGTATTCGATGGCAATTGCGGGCAATACCGATGTTTATAAGATATCGGCGACCGGTTCGGGCACGCCCGTCAAGCTCACCAGTTCGCCTGGGATCGATATCGGCGGCAGCTTCTCGCCCGATGGTCGTCAGATCGTTTTCGAAAGCGATCGCGGCGGCAGCCAGCAAATCTATGTGATGAACGCCGACGGCTCGAACCAGCGTCGGGTCAGTTTCGGATCGGGGCGCTACGCAACGCCCGAATGGAGCCCGCGCGCCGACCTGATCGCTTTCACTCGGATCGCCGGGGACTTTCGCGTTGGCACGATGCGGCCCGATGGATCCGGCGAGCGCCTGCTAACCGACAGCTGGCAGGACGAGGCACCGACATGGGCACCAAATGGCCGCGTGATCCAGTTTTTTCGCACGGCCAAAGGAAGCGGTAAGACAAGCATTTGGCAGGTCGATCTAACGGGTGCCAATGAACGCCAATTGCCCACTCCGGTCGACGGATCCGATCCGTCATGGGGACCGGTTTTGCCGTAAGCGCATTAAGAGATTACACAGTTCAAGCGGGGCCGCAACGAAGGAGAAAGCCGATGAAAAGCACGAATGTCAAACTGGCCATATTGTTAATGGCGTCGACCGCAATGATCGCTGGTTGCAGCAAGAAAAAGGTTGAACCATTGCCGCCTGCTGCCGACGGAACCGACTATGGCAACCAGCCGGCGGACCCCAATGCAGGTACCGGACAAATCATACCCGGCAGTCAGGAAGATTTCCTGGCGTCCGTTGGGCAAAGCGGTGACCATATCTTCTTCGATACCGACCGTTTCAATGTCGATGCGCAGGATCAGGCTACCTTGCAAACGCAGGCTGAGTGGTTGGCGCGCTATCCTAGCACTCGTGTGACTGTCGAAGGCCATGCCGATGAGCGTGGCACCCGCGAGTATAATCTGGCGCTCGGTGAGCGGCGTGCCAATGCGGCAAAAAACTATCTAACCTCGGTTGGCGTCGATGCGTCGCGAATCCAAACCGTCAGCTATGGCAAGGAGCGTCCATCAGCGCTGGGCTCGGACGAGCAATCCTGGGCACAGAACCGACGCGCGGTGACGGTGACCGTCCGGTAAGAAATATCGTGCGCCGTTAGTGCGTTACACCGCAGCTTGCTTGACAAGCGCGCGGGCTTCCGTCCATCTGTGCTTCATGGGGGAAGCATATGGACGATAGTAGCACGGGAAGCGCATTTCGGTTTCACGGGCGCTGGCAGGAATTTGCAGGCATTGCGGTTCCCAACCTGTTGCTGACCATCGTCACTCTCGGCATCTACCGTTTTTGGGCAACCACGCGTGAGCGGCAATATCTTTGGGGCAAGACTGACTTTATCGACGAGCGGCTCGAATGGACGGGCACCGGGCTTGAGCTGCTCATCGGTTTCATCATGGCAGTGGTGCTGCTCCTCGTGCCATTTTTTGGCATTCAGTTTTTGACGCAGGCTCTGGTGCTGCAGGGCTATACCGGCTGGGCGGCGGTCCTGACCTTCGCAATGTTTGGTTTCATTATGTACATGATTGGCCTCGCCCGATTTCGCGCACTTCGCTACCGACTGTCGCGCACTTACTGGCACGGCATAAGGGGTGGCAGCCACGATCAGGGCTTCGGCTATGGCTGGTCCTATGTGTGGAAGACGGTCGTTGGCTATTTGGCGCTCGGTTTGCTGGTGCCGTGGTCCATGATGGAACTCTGGAACGAGCGCTGGAACAAGATGAGCTTTGGCCCGCACAAGATCGACGCGGTCGGCAATTATGCTGATACGTTCAAGCGCTACTTGCTCTTCTATCTGATCCCATTTCTGATTGCAGCACTGGCGATTTATACGACCGTTAGCGCGTTGAGCGGTGGCTCAAATCCTGTGGTTGCGGTTGCCGCCGGTCTTGTTATTTTAGCGCTGTATGTTGTGCTTCCTGTCGCGGCGCTGGCATTCTACGCCAAATTCTTTCGCGTTGCGGTCGAGGGCATGTCGCTTCACAAGCTCGACTTTGCTTTTCCTGCGCGGACTATGGATTGGTTCAAGCTTTTCCTTGGGGACGCGGGTCTGTATCTGCTTGCCACACTTCCCGTAGCGCTTATCCTCAGCGTGACCGGACTGCTGAGTTCATTCGAGTTCCCGCAACCCGGCGAGTCTACCGCCGCCTTCGAAAGCAGCGTCCTCATCGTTGTGGTGGCGTTTTCGATCCTGCCCTTTGCGCTGATCGGCCCGTTCATCCGCTACCGGCACTGGAAGTTCTTCGTTGACCACATGGAGGCTTATGGCGAGGTCAATCTCGACGAATTGACACAGTCCAAAACCATTGTCGCCAAGCACGGCGAAGGCCTTCTCGACGCGTTCGATGTGGGGGCGATCTAGCGGCATGAGCGCCTTTTTCTCGGCATGGCATTATGACGGCAAATCCGCTGTCCGGCGCGCTGTCGAGGTGCAGATTATTGCAAGCGAGTTCTTCCTGCTCGAAGCCAATCGGCGCCACGGGCCGTTCGGTTTTGCCGATTTGGTGTATGTCAGCGAGAAGAACGGCGCGGATGTTTACGGACTGGACGTTATCGACGGCTGGCGGTTGGGTTTAACGGGCAACGTTTCGGCCGAACTAACGGCCAAGCTACCTGCTAAACGTCGTTATGGCGGCTGGGTAGACCGGTTGGGGATCGGTCCTGCGACCATTGCTTTTGCGACTGTTAGCGCAGCAGTGGTCGCAGTGGTCTTGCTGACACCGCAGTGGCTGGCCCCGCTCATTCCCGCCAGCGTCGAGCAGTCAATGGGTGATGCGCTGGTCGGCGATTTCGGCGGGCGGTTCTGCCACACTGAAAAGGGGAAGGCAGCGCTCGATAAACTCGTTCGTTCGCTCGACGCCGATCCGCAAGATTTGCAGATCGAAGTCGCTAAGATCGACATGCTCAACGCGGTCGCGTTGCCCGGCGGCAGGGTCATATTATTCGACGGGTTGGTCAAACAGGCGAAATCCGCAGACGAGGTTGCGGGCGTCCTCGCGCACGAAATCGGCCATGTCCGCGAACGACATGTCATGCAGTCGCTGCTTCGACAAATGGGTCTCGCGGTCGTACTCGGCGGGCTAGATGGCACCGGCGGCAGCATGTTGAGCGGGGCGCTGTCGGTCAGCTACACCCGCGATTCTGAACGCGAGGCCGACAGACATTCGATGAAGGTGCTGTCAGGCGCTGCGATCTCGCCCGTTGCCACCGCCGACTTCTTTAACCGGCTGGCGAAACTGTCGGGCGAGGCCGATGGCAATAAGAGGCTGACCGCTATGACAGGTTACATTTCGAGCCACCCCCTGTCCGCAGAACGCAAAGAGGCATTCCAGAACAGCATCGTCAAGGGCAAGGACTATAAGCCCGCGTTAACCCCCGCAGAATGGGCCGAACTGAAAACCATGTGCAAGCAGGACCGTAAGGCGAAAGAAGGCTTTGGTCTCGATTTTGAGTGAAGCTTCGGTTATGGCGCACGCGTAGCCAAGGAGTTTAGCAATGTTCAATCGCCTGTTCGTCGATCACCCAAAAAGCGTCGATGAAAGTTACACCGATCATTTCCGCGTTGCCGGAAGCTTTGGTGTTGCGATGATCTGGGGCGGGATGAAGGCATTGGTGCACGCAGTCGTTCCTGGCTGGTGCATCACATCAGGCAGCGACACGGTGAAGCGTTTGAACCACATCATGGTCGAACAACGTCG
>JBKJLZ010000011.1:0-9967 GCA_046596705.1 Sphingorhabdus sp.
CATCGACGTACCGGGCTTCGGTATTCCGACCCACGCCGAGGCCAAGGATGTGCTGGCCGGTGCGATGCTGAAATATGCACGCGAAGAGGCTGAACAAGGCCCGGTTGCTGCGCCTTCAGCGCTGGCCGATAAGCCGACGGTTACTTTGCTTGGGGAGATGTTCCCGGTTGATCCGATGGGCATTGGACATATGCTTGAGCCGCTTGGTCTGGCTGCGGGACCGGTTGTCCCAACGCGCGAATGGCGTGAGCTTTACGCGGCGCTCGACGGTGCAGTCATTGCGGCGATCCATCCATTCTACACCGCCAGCGTCCGTGAATTCGAAGCGGCTGGCCGCAAGGTTGTCGGTTCTGCGCCTGTTGGCCGTGACGGCACGGCAGCTTGGCTGAAGGCCATTGGTGAAGCAACCGGCGCAACTGCTGACCAAATTGCTGCTGCACAAAATGCAGTATTGCCAGCCATCGACAGCGCGTTGAAGGCCAAGCCAATCAATGGCCGCATCACCGTTTCGGGCTATGAAGGCTCAGAACTTCTGGTTGCTCGCCTGCTCATCGAAAGCGGCGCGGATGTGCCTTATGTCGGCACCGCCTGCCCCAAGACACCGTGGTCAGAGCCTGACCGCGAATGGCTCGAAGCCAAGGGCGTCCGGATCAAATACCGCGCGAGCCTTGAAGACGATATCAAGGCGGTTGAGGAATTCGGCCCCGATCTCGCCATCGGTACAACGCCCGTCGTTCAGCATGCCAAGGCAAAGGCCATCCCGGCGCTCTATTTCACCAACCTGATTTCAGCGCGGCCCTTGATGGGCGCGGCGGGTGCAGGCAGTCTCGCTCAAGTCGTCAATGGTGCCATTGGCAACAAGGCGCGCTTTGACAAAATGAAGGAATTTTTCGAGGGCGTTGGTACTGGCCACACCGCTGGCATTTGGGAAGAAACCCCGACCGACCGCCCCAAGTTCAAAGCCAAATATGCTGCGCAAAATGCGATGGCCGCAAAAGCTGCTGAGGCAATCGGATCATGACGCTGATCATCGATCATGATCGCGCAGGCGGATATTGGGGCGCAGTTTACGCATTCACGGCGGTCAAAGGCCTGCAGGTCATCATCGACGGTCCAGTGGGCTGCGAGAATCTGCCGGTGACATCTGTACTGCATTATACGGACGGCCTGCCGCCGCATGAATTACCCATTGTCGTAACCGGCCTTGGCGAAGATGAGCTGGCGAAGACCGGAACCGAGGGTGCGATGAAGCGCGCTTGGAAAACGCTCGATCCCGATCTGCCAGCTGTGGTTGTCACCGGATCGATTGCGGAAATGATCGGCGGCGGCGTAACTCCCGAAGGTACCAACATCAAGCGCTTCTTGCCGCGCACGATCGACGAAGATCAATGGCAGTCTGAAGACCGTGCGTTATCGTGGCTCTGGACCGAATTCGGACCCAAGAAAGTCCATGCTCCGTCGATTTTGAAGGAAGGCGAAAAGCCCAAGGTCAACATCATCGGGCCGTCTTATGGCATGTTCAATATGCCAAGCGACCTCGCTGAAATCCGTCGCCTCATCGAAGGCATTGGCGCCGAGGTCAACATGGTGTTTCCATTGGGTAGCCATCTTGCCGACATCCACAAGCTGGCGCACGCGTCGGTCAATGTCTGCATGTATCGCGAATTCGGCCGTAACCTGTGCGAGCTGCTCGAACGGCCGTATCTGCAGGCACCAATCGGGCTCGACTCCACCACCAAATTCCTGCGCCAACTCGGCGAAATGGCGGGTCTCGATCCAGAGCCCTTCATCGAAAAAGAAAAGCACACCACGATCAAGCCATTGTGGGATCTGTGGCGCTCGGTCACTCAGGATTTCTTTGGCACCGCGAGCTTTGGCATCGTTGCCAACGAAACCTATGCGCGGGGCATTCGCAAGTTCCTCGAAGACGATATGGGCCTACCTTGCAATTTTGCGGTGGGCCGCACAGCAGGCGTAAAAACCGACAATCATAATGTCCGCGAAATGATCGCGACCAACCCCCCGCTGGTAATTTTCGGCAGCTACAACGAACGGATGTACATGGCCGAGACCGGCGCCCGTGGGATATTCATTCCCGCCAGCTTTCCAGGTGCCGCCATCCGTCGCCATACCGGCACACCTTATATGGGCTATTCGGGCGCGACATATCTTGTGCAGGAGGTTTGCAACGCATTGTTCGATGCGCTGTTCCACATCCTGCCGCTTTCGACCCAGATGGATGCGGGCGTGGCGACGCCTGCACGCAGGGAAATATCTTTGGGCTGGGACCGCGATGCCAAGGAAAAGCTCGACGCGATTGTCGAGGCACAACCGGTACTGGTCCGGATCTCAGCTGCCAAAAATCTCCGCGATGCCGCCGAACGCGGCGCGCGGCAGGCTGGCGAAGATCATGTTTCGGCTGACCGTCTGGCAGCAACAATGCTTCAGGGGGCGAACGCATGATCAGCCTCCCACAAATTCGTCCGGTACAGCCTATCGGATGTCACGACACCTTTGCAGCGATGTTTGCTGCAGGGCAACCGCCCGCAAGAGCCGCTTCTCGCTGCTCAATTGGGGCTAAGTAGGAGAAGGGAATATGAGCGATAACAACGAGCGCTTTGGCCCCGGGGCATATTTGACCCCGGAAGAAGCCAAGGAGTTTCACAAAATCTTTGTGAGCAGCTTCATTATCTTTACCATCATCGCAATCATTGCGCATGTGCTGGTATGGATGTGGAGACCGTGGCTTCCCAGCGTCGATGGCTATGCCATGCTGAATGACACGGTAAGCCTTGCAAACGCAACCATCACAACATTTTTAGCATAAGGAGGCGGTATCATGTGGAGACTTTGGTTAATATTTGATCCGCGCAGGACTTTGGTCGCTTTGGCGATGTTCCTGTTCGTTCTCGCTCTGTTGATTCACTTCATCTTGTTGAGCACTGATCGCTTCAACTGGATCGAAGGGCCAGCAGCGGTACCGGTTGCTGCAGCTGTTGCTGCACCGGCGGCGGCTGCTCCGGTTACCACCGCTCCGGTGGTTGCCGAGTAGTTGACCTGAACCTAAGCCCCTAAGAGGTCGTGGCGCTTCGGCGCCACGCACCTCGCGGGAATGTTACGTTATCATCGGGTTGTTCACCTTAGCCGGTGGCAGGGGACGTGTTATGTCGCTGTTAAGTTTTGAGAGAAAATATCGTGTCCGTGGCGGTACGCTGATCGGCGGAGATCTGTTCGATTTCTGGATCGGTCCGTTCTACGTCGGCTTTTTCGGGGTGATCTCGGCAATATGCGCAATATTGGGAACGGCATTGATCTTCTATGCCGCCTCGTTAGGGCCAACATGGAACCCCTGGCTGATTTCGATCAACCCGCCAGATGTGAGTTACGGTCTGGGTCTTGCACCGCTTAAAGAGGGCGGATTTTGGCAAATCATTACGATGTGCGCAATCGGCGCCTTCGTGTCATGGGCGCTCAGGCAAGTCGAAATATCGCGAAAGCTCGGGATGGGCTATCATGTGCCGATTGCGTTTAGCTTTGCGATCCTTGCTTATGTGACACTCGTCGTGATCCGCCCATTTCTTCTTGGAGCGTGGGGTCACGGATTTCCTTATGGAATTTTCAGCCATCTCGACTGGGTGTCTAATGTCGGATATCAATATGTGAATTTCCACTATAACCCCGCGCATATGATTGCGGTGTCGTTCTTCTTTACGACTTGCTTTGCGCTTGCGCTTCACGGTGCGCTAATCCTTTCGGCGGTTAATCCGAGAAAGGGCGAAACGGTCAAAACACCTGAATATGAAGACACGTTCTTCCGCGATTTTATCGGCTATTCGATCGGGACGATCGGCATTCACCGCCTCGGCTTGTTCCTGGCGCTAAACGCGGCGTTCTGGAGCGCGATATGCATCGTCATCGCTGGCCCGCTCTATGCCGGAGGTTGGCCGGAATGGTGGGAATGGTGGCGCAACATTCCGATCTGGTCTTAACGGGAGGGTACGTAAATGGCACGTTATCAGAATATTTTCACTCAAGTGCAGTTGGCCCACGCTCCCGAAATGGGGATGCCACTGCCGCCTGGCAATGACCGCCGGTCCGGCACACCTGGCACTAACTATTGGATGGGCAAGCTCGGTCAGGCGCAGATAGGCCCGATCTATCTTGGCTGGCTTGGTATCGCATCGCTTCTGTTCGGTTTTCTGGCGATTGAGATCATCGGCCTTAACATGCTGGCGTCAGTCAACTGGGATCCAGTAGAATTCGTCAGGCAGTTCTTTTGGCTCGGCCTTTACCCTCCAGGACCGGAATATGGTTGGACACCGTTTGTCCCCCTTGAAAAGGGTGGCTGGTGGATAATGACCGGCTTTTTCCTGACGACATCGATACTATTATGGTGGGTGCGCGGCTACCGCCGGGCACGAGCTCTTGGAATGGGGACGCATGTCTTCTGGGCGTTTGCATCGGCAATTTGGCTCTACCTTGTATTGGGGTTCATACGTCCGTTTTTTATGGACAGCTGGGCTGAGTCAGTCCCTTTCGGAATTTTCCCACATCTTGAATGGACCAACAATTTGTCGCTGCAATATGGCAATTTGTTCTATAATCCGTTCCACGCCTTATCGATCGTCTTCCTCTATGGCTCCGCGCTGCTTTTCGCCATGCACGGCGCGACCGTCCTTGCTACCGGACGCTACGGCGCCGAGCGAGAGCTGGAGCAGATTACCGACCGGGGCACTGCTTTCGAACGCGGCGCATTATTCTGGCGCTGGACGATGGGATTTAATGCGACTGCAGAGTCGATCCATCGTTGGGCCTGGTGGTTTGCGGTGCTCTGCCCGTTGACAGGCGGCATCGGTATATTGCTCACGGGAACAGTGGTCGACAACTGGTACCTTTGGGCCATTGAGCACAAATACGCTCCGGAATATTAAGCTTTTGTCCTTCCGGCTTCGGCCGGAATGGGGGGGCATGGAAACCCGGCTGTAATGGCCGGGTTTTTTGTGCTTTAATCCGACGACTGCCTGGTTATCATTTTGCGTCGATTCAGGTCGTAAATATGTATGGGGAACGCAAGCGCCAAAGGTACCGATACAAACGGCCATGCCATGCCGGTCAACGCCGCGCGCAAACCGAACATCATTAGTACAGCTGGCAACAGTGCGGGCAATATATCAGCCCAAATGTTCTTGCGTAGTTTGAGCCAAAGGGCCTCGACAACCAGTACGGCAAGAACCACATCGACCGCCCTGCCACTAGCGAAGAATTCGTCCATTACCCAAACGGGCCGTTGAGCTGCACAACCTGATAATTAAGCGCGCCGGCAATCGTCACCCAGATCAAATAAGGGACAAGCAGCCATGCCGCCCATTTCGAAAAGCGGCCGCAGAACAGGATTAGCAGCAATACCGAAAGCCAGAGCGCAATAAGTTCGTAAAACGCGAAATCGGGGCGCTGCGCTCGGAAAAAAAGAAAGCTCCAGCCAAGGTTCAAAAACCCGTTCAGTGCAAACAGGCCAAGCGTAATTTCAACATCGCGACGGGTAGGCGCTTTTTCCCATGCAAGCACGCCGGCGACTGCGATCGTCGCGAATATGGCAGTCCAGATAATGCCGAACATATAGTCTGGCGGTGCCCAACCGGGCTGTTCAAGTGAATAATACCAGTCGTCCAACACAGTGATACTGCCGCCGACTACCGCCGTTATCAAAGCCAGAGTAGCCGCAATGACAATTGGGAACATTCCGGCTCTGGTCATGGTCGGTGTTACCTCTCTACGGCTTTCAACCCAAACAAGTGGCCCAGATCTTTGAAGAAAATTCGGACATGCGCCATAGGATCACTCTTGACCAATTGTTTGTTCATGTAGGCTTCCCATGTCAAGCGCTGGACATCCGGGTCTTCGCACATTTTGACAAAGCGCTCGCGCCTCTTGTCGTTCTTGTACCAGAAATATTGCATCATCCCCAATATCCAGAAAACGCGTCCATGCGCTTTCATAAATTTCTTGCGGGCCAAACGAAGTGACCGAGCATCGCCCGTTTTAAGATATGCTATAACTGCATCGGCGCTGTTCCGTCCTGCGGTCATCGCATAGTATATTCCTTCTCCCGACGACGGCGCAACTACTCCGGCAGCATCGCCAGAAACAACGACATTCCGTCCATTGTCCCACCGCTTAAGCGGCCTCAAGGGAATGGGAGCGCCTTCACGGCGCACTGTTTTCCAGTGCGACAGCCCGGTTTGTTCGCGCATCAACTGCGTGGTCTCACGCAGTGGAAAGCCTTTATCCGCGCTCCCAAGGCCGATGCTGGCGGTTTTACCATGCGGAAAAATCCACGCATAGAAATCCGGCGACAAATGCCCTTGGTAATAAATGTCGCAGCGCGTTTCCTCATAATCGGCATCAATCTCGTCCGGCACTTCGACGATCTCATGATAAGCAAAAACAAAAGGCACCTTGCTGGCGTTTTTGATGCATTGCCGAGCAACATTCGAACGTGCTCCGTCTGCACCAATCATCGCTCGCGCTGTCACGGTTTGGGGGTCAGATGCGCGATCTGCGCGAAAAGTCATCGTGACAATATCGGTGCTGTCATCAATTTCCTCACACTTGCCAGTTACGCGGACGGCACCGGCTTCTGCTGCCCGATTTCGTAGCCATTCGTCGAATGTGTCGCGGTCGACCATGCCAACAAATCCATCGCCGACCGGCATGATGACTTTCTTGTTGGAGGGCGCGATTATCCGCGCCGACTTGGCATGTGCCACGAGCAACGACTCAGGAATTTCAAAATCCTTCAATAACCGGGGCGGTACCGCGCCGCCGCACGGCTTTATACGGCCTGCCTTATCCAGCAACATCACTCTATGCCCGGCGAGCGCCAGATCGTGCGCTGCGGTTGCGCCCGATGGTCCGCCCCCAACGACAATTACGTCATAATCTGTTTGGCTAGTCATACTTCAATCGCCTTCCTAGACAAAGTTGGACGCACAAGACTGGTGCCGGTTGCAACCAAAGCAGCGAATATGAACATCACAGCTTCGATCGCGAACACCGTTTCAAACGCGGTACTATCTTGCCCCATGCGGTTTCGCAGTTGGTCTACGATCACGGCACCGACCAAGCCGCCTGTGCCGAATGCAATGGCTTGTGATGCACCCCAGACGCCCATGCGCGCGCCTTCGCCCGAGCTTTTTCCTTCACTGGCAAGTCCTAGCATTGCCCCCACCGCCGCAACGGCGAAGACGCCATTAGCAACGCCAAGACCAAAAACATTTGCTTTCAGCGGCCATGTTGGACCAACCGATGCAGCCATTGATAGCCCTGCCAGCATAACCGCGGATCCAATACAGCCGAGCATGATCCAAAGCTTTGGATTTTGCCCGAAGCGTTCGGTGTAAAGGCTGCCCCCCAAACCCGCGACCAACATGCCAACCAGTATCCCGCTATGTTGCAGCCCAGACAATTGCGTCGATTCTCCAGGCGTCATTTTAAAAATCAAACCAGCAAAGGGTTCAAGGATCAGGTCCTGCATGCTGTAGGCCAGCATCGAAATAAAAACGAAGTAGGTGAAGCGGCGTGCTTGATCGTCAGCCCAAATTTCTTTCAGCACTTTGCCAAAGCTGTATATCTGGCCATCCTGTGTTGGTGTTGCGACGGGTACGCTGCCGTTCTCCAATCCAGTCAGCGCTAACATTGCGAGACAAAAGGCAACCAGAACCACCAGACTGCAAACAATCGCAAGCCGCGCTTCGCCAAACGGATCGAGATAAGCGCCTGAAACTCCCGCGGCCACCACTATGCCCGCTATCATCATTGTCCAGCTAATCGCCGCGGCTGCTGGCTTGCGTTCGACCGAAACCCGTGAAGCCAGCAGAGCAAGTAACGCAGTTCCTGAGATTCCTACACCCAAACCGATCAAGGTAAATCCAACCAAGGCGAGAGCCATCGGAAATATGCCGGATCCCGACATCATGATAGTCGCATCCACCGCCAAAAGTGTGCCCAGCGCCAACACCCCCAACCCGCCGATTATCCACGGGCTTCGGCGTGCAGATCGATCCGAGCTGTGGCCCCATAAAGGACGACTGAGCTGAACCGCATAATGCCAAGCGACCAATCCCGCCGGAACGGCAGCCGCCATACTATATTCGACCACCATCACGCGGTTGAGCAATGATGTTGCCAGCATCACCATAGCGCCAATTGCGGCCTGCACTACACCAAGCCGGACAATTCCGAACCAGCCAATGCCGGTCGACTGTGCGGGCCGTGTGCTCATATATATCCCCCAAGACCTAAAGCTGTTGCAAGCATGCCGAACACATAAAGCGATATACCGGTGGCGTTATACCACGGCGCATTTTTCGCCGGATCGCTGATCAATCGTGCCATGAGGCCGATTTGCACGATGAGAAAAAGCCCCACGATAATCGCAGACAGTGTAAGGGCTTGCCACGACAATATTGCGATCACGGCAAGCTGCGCCAGAGCCATCACAGCACAGGCGAACAGCGCTGCCCCGCGCACGCCCATTGTTACTGGCAGCGAACGAAGACCCGTCGCAGCATCGCCCTCGACGGCCTTGAAATCGTTCAGCGTCATAATGCCATGTGCGCCAAGGCTATAGAGCAGCAACACCGCCAACGTCAGACCGCCCGGCAAGCCGCCCAACATTACACTTGCGCCGGTAAACCATGATAGACCTTCATAGCTTAGCGCGCATACTAACGGCCCAAGCCAACCGCTGCGTTTGAACCGGAAAGGCGGCGAACTATAAGCCCATCCGCAAAACAGCGCCACACAGGTTGCTAGTAAAACCCAGGGGCCAAGAGATGCCCCAACCACCAGCGACAAAACAGCGCCGATAAGCGCAATCGCTACTGCCGATCGTCCGGGGATCCGGCCAGACGGGATCGGGCGGTTAGGCTCGTTAATCGCATCGACATGACGGTCGCAATAATCATTAATCACTTGACTGGTGCCGCAAACCACCGGCCCGGTAAGGGCAATTCCAGCGAGCAGAAAAATCCAGTTGTCGGCTATCGATACACCCGACGAGACAACGCCGCACATGAAAGCCCACATTGGTGGAAACCACGTGACCGGCTTAGTCAGTTCGATAACATCGCGCAGCGCCGGAATACGGGAATAACCTAAAGCAATTGACGATTCCGACATAACGGAAAGCTATGCCGCTTCGCCAGAACTGTCAAATTATTTGGACAACATAAATGTCCAAACCAACCGATCGCCGGATGCCACGAAAATCAGTCCTTATCGGACAGATTTCCGAGGCCGTGGCGGTGAAGTTTTGAATACAAGCTCTGACGGCTGAGGCCTAGAATTTCGGCAGCAGAAGCTCGGTTATCCGAAGTATGGACAAGCGCCGCTTCGATACACATGCGCTCGATCAGGTCGGTACTTTCGCGGACAATTTCCTTGAGCTTTTTGCGGCCGACAAGCTCGGTAAGCTGCTCGACCGAACGTGGGAATTCGTTGCCTGATTTCTGTAAATCTCGCTCCCGTCGGCCAATGCTGCGAACTGAATAACCAAACAAGGGTTGCTCGCGTTCTATCATTATCGCGGATATTTCCACGGGTTCCTGCCCGCCATTCAGGTCGTTAACGATCGAGCTGAAATTGCGTACATTCTGATGGTCCTTCAGCTGCTTCTTTAACAGGCCGAGATCGACATCTGGGCGTCCGATAAAGCGATTGAGCGTAACCCCTAGAAGCTGCTCGACTGAACCTGCTTGCACTAAGTCGGCAAACGCACGGTTGGCGACAATAATCGAGTGCTTTTCATCTGTCAGGACAAAGGCATCGGGCATTTTCTCGACCACATCGAGAACATATTGATCCGATTGCTTGCTTGGCACTTCATGCAGGCCGTCATCGATATTGACCAACCAATATTGCTTGCCCGACTGGCGGAATGCAGACGCGGCGATTTTGACAAAGCCGG
>JBKJLZ010000245.1:0-7906 GCA_046596705.1 Sphingorhabdus sp.
GATGTTCCGGTTTGTTCGGTTATCGTCGGCTACGAGAATTTTCCGTGGTCTGGATGAAATTACCGCTGGTAGTCCTTCGGTATGTGGCAGGCGAAGGTGCCGGCCAAAGGAGCAGCCAATCCGGATGGCACTGCGAATTTCGTCGAACCCGGGACTTGGTGGCAGGACGGACGCGAATGAAGCGCGTAAGGCCATGTCTTCCAGGTCGAGCGCATCGGCATTCTTCACGAGAACGGGCGCTATTTCCGCGTCGGCAAAACTCGCCCAAATATGACTGTCTTGATCAAGTTGCTTTGCAAGATGCTCAGCAACCAGCGCAACATTGAATTGCCGCAAATCCATTCGGGCGACTTCGGCAGACATATCGGTAATCGACTGACAATTGACGTGTTGCACGACAAAATTATCGAGCGACTGAGCGCCTGCCAGCAATTCTGGCTTCAGCTGACCAAACGAGACAATCCGGATTATGCCGCTAGCTCGCTCCGACTTATTCTCGACTTCATCGGTAAGCACCTCGACAGGCACTTCGATTTTGAACGTGCTACCTTGGCCGATGATGCTGCTGACCGAAATCGTTCCGTTCACTTGCTCGACCAGCTGTTTGCAGATCGCCAACCCCAGTCCAGTGCCACCAAAGCGATTTGAAACGGTTTCATCAGCTTGCTGAAACGGTTCAAAGATATGATCGAGAGCTGTTTCTGCAATGCCGATACCCGTATCGCTTACGGTAAGCCAAATGCTATGTTTGCCTGCATGCTCCTTGATACCGCTGGTAACCGAAATATTTCCTGAAGCGGTGAACTTGATTGCATTGCCAATCAAATTAAGCATTGTATTTTTCAGCACGTCACTTGGGCCGTTGACGATACGATCGCTCATTGGCTCTGCTTGTAGTTGCAACGCCAAGCCTTTTTCTTCGGCTCGGCCTGCCATAATTGCGCGAATTTCCGTTAACAAATCGGTTGGACTGAACTCAGCCGTTTTGACTTTAGCAGACCCTGTGCCAGACTTTGCTACCTCGATAAGTTGCTCGATCAAATGCAACAGATGTTCGCCGGCGAGAACGCTTGCTTCGACCATTTCCTTTTGATTTCGGGGCATGTTTGACTGACGCAGGTGATTTCCGTAACCGATAATCGCGTTGAGCGGTGTACGGAGTTCATGACTGACACTTGCAAGAAAATAGCTTTTTGCTCGACTGGCGATTTCGGCCTGTTCTTTGGCATGAGAAATCTTTCTGATCAGCGTTGAGCAATATGTCGGAATGATAAGCAAAGCAGCAGTCAAGCTGTATCCAAGTATCTGGTTGGACTGCCAATATGTCGTTGCGGCAACAACTATACCAAACGCTATGGCCGAGAGCCCAGACGCTACGAATAACCATTTCAAACCAAATCGGAAGCCGTTGCCCAAAATCATCCATAGTAAAACTGGGTAAAATACGGACATATGCTCGGGTTCGCGCAGCATGATTGCGAAGGCCATCAACACGTCCAAGATGATAGCTGCAAACCAGCGCTCTTCTTGCCGCCAAACCTTGTGCTTTTGCATGATATACAACGCAGCATTACAGGACAGAAACGCAAAAAAAGCGGCAAAAATTACCGCGTCGAACGCGAAGAAAAAGCAGCCGATCCCCGCTGCGCCGCCCATGACGAGACGGTTACGCAGGATTTCCTGCTCAGGCGTGAGCACCGTGCGCAGTTTCTTCAGAACGGCCGTCATCTGGCTGCCAAAGCAAAACGGGCTGGCTGGCCATTGAACAAATTGCGCAGTTGGTCGACTGAAAGAGGACGTCCCAACAAAAATCCTTGAACTTCATCACACCCGGACGCGCGCAGGAGCGAAAATTGTGCTTCGGTCTCTACGCCTTCTGCAACCACCCGCATATTCAAAGCATGTGCGAGATGTGCAATGGTCGAAATGATGGCGCGATCTGCTGCCGACTGCTCGATCCGCGCGATAAAGGTCTGGTCGATTTTCAATCGTGTTGCAGGTAAGTCGCGCAGGTACTGCAATGACGAGTAACCAGTGCCGAAGTCGTCGATGGAAATGCCAATACCGCTGGCCCGTAATGTGGCAAGCTGCTCGTGGACGTCCTGATTGTTATCGAGCAGCAATTCCTCGGTAATCTCGATAGCTAGTTGACCAGGCTCAATATTATATTTTTCTACGTTCGCCAAAATCTCCGAACACATCGCGGAATATTGGAATTGTGTCGGCGATACGTTCACCGCCACATGGGGCAGGATGATACCACGTCCCGCAAATTCAGCGATCTGCTGGCATGCCGCTTCAATAACCCAATGGCCTATTCGCCCAATAAGGCCTGAATCGTTAGCAACTCTCATAAAGTCTGCGGGCACCAAGCGACCGCGAACGGGGTGGTTCCATCGCACCAAAGCCTCAAGTCCGACATAATCGCCATTAGATGTATCGACAATTGGCTGATATTCCAGAAACAGTTGGCCCTGATTCAATGCCTCGCGCAAATCGTTTTCAACCCCGGCGTTTAGCTGAGCAACCTGGTTCAATCGGGGCGAGAAAAAGCAGAAACGATTACGTCCCGCAGCCTTTGCCTCATACATTGCAAGGTCGGAAAGACGCAAAAGTTCGTCTGCCGAAGTGCCATCGTGAGGGATAAGTGCAACGCCGATGCTGGCCCCGATCAGCTGTTCAACACCGCCGATCGAATAAGGTTCACCGATCTTGACAAGAAGACTGGTGCAAATCGAAGCAACATCGGTTCCGTTATCCAGGTTTTCCAGGATGATTGCAAATTCGTCGCCTCCGATTCGAGCGGCAAAGCCGGTTCCATGAACCGCTGCATTAATGCGTTCAGCCACTTGCCTCAGCAGTATGTCCCCAGTCTGGTGACCGCGCGTGTCATTGATTACCTTGAACCGATCAAGATCCAGCAGCAACAACGCAGCGTCCTTGCCAGTGGTCGTACTTTCATTAATCGCAAGCCGCATACGCTCGGCCAGCAAAGTGCGGTTGGGCAGGCCAGTGAGCATATCGTGCAGCGCGAGGTGGGTTCGATGCTCTTCAGCAAATTTGCGCGCGGTTATATCTAATCCGGTCGTTAGCACGCCAATAGTCTGGTTATCTTTATTAAGTAGGGGGGACTTATTGCAATGAAAGGTAAGTTCGATACCCTCGCTTACGAATTTCTCTTCGTAATTCGGAATCGATAGTCCGGTCTCAAGAATGACGTTGTTGCGCCGTTGCTCGCGGTCGGCGAGATCGCTTTCCAAAATTTCGAAGGCTGACCGACCGACCAGCTGATCGGGTTCTTGACCGAATAGCGCCGCCTGATAGGAATTGAGAAACAGAAATTTACCATTTCGGTCGGTTGCGTTGATCAAGATGGGAGTGGTGTCGATAATCTGTTCGAGCATCGACTTGCCGCCGCGGGCATCGCCTTCGCCTTCGTCTGGGCTCGAGCTGATGGTCGACGATAACGACTGTTTGAGTTCTAGTTGTTTGCTATGCTGCCCGATCAGTAAGTGTGCGCGATCTCGGAACTCAATGTGCGAAACCGGACTTTGCAGAAAATCAGTAGCGCCAGCGTCAAGCGCGCTGATGCGGCATTCCCGATCCTGACGGGCGGTGATAATGATCGCGGGTATATGTGACCCGATTGTCTGTGCGCGAACCTTCGCGATGAACTCGGCCCCGTTCATCTCGGGCATCCGATAGTCAACTATTAACAGATCGGCATTTTCATTTTGTAACCATTCGAGTGCATCCACCGCGCTGTAAAAGCATTTGGCGGAAAATTCCGGACCCATCATCGCCACATATTGCGCGTAAACGCGCAGATTAGTGGAGCGATCGTCGACAATGACTATGCGCGCATGCATGGATTTGCGGTAACCGGATAAGATCAAGGATTGGTTAACAGACTGCTTACAAATGGGTTGCCTTTTAGGCTGAACCTGCGGTTCAGCAGGACTGTCATTAACGTCATCGATTACGCCTGCCGTATCGAGCACAATGATTGTGCGACTGTTTTACCCCGCTTGATCGCGTTAATTGACTGGTCGGAGAAGCAAATACCTCTTGTAGACAGGCAATGGTTGCCAGAATCGTACGACGCTTCTAGCTTTGCATGCGATGGCAAACGATGTGCATTATGAAGAACAATATCTCTCGCTAATGCGCAGAATTTGGACCGAAGGAACGCTGCAACTGGATCGGACAGGCGTGGGCACCAAAGCGTTATTTGGCGCGACGATGCGGTTTTCCTTGGCAGATGATTTGATACCGTTGTTGACTACTAAGCGGGTGTTTTGGAAAACCGCAGCTCGCGAGATGCTATGGTTTTTGACCGGTGAAACCAATATCCGCCCGCTGTTGCAGCAGAAGGTGCGCATCTGGACAGACTGGCCACTAGATCGTTATCGGCGCGAAACCGGAATTGACACTTCGCAGGAAGCCTTCGAAGCGCAGATTGTGGCGGATGCTGACTTTGCTCTCGAATGGGGCGATCTGGGACCAGTGTACGGCGCGCAATGGGTCAACTGGCCGCGCTACCTGCCCTTGGGCGAAGGGCTCTTCAGGCGCGCTGACAAAGGCATCGACCAAGTCAGCCAGCTCGTCGAAAGCTTAAAGAGTAATCCCGCATCAAGGCGGCACATTATTGAGGGCTGGAACGTTGCCGAGCTCGATCAGATGGCGCTTCCGCCTTGTCATAAGACGTACCAGTTTCACGTCGCCGATGGGGTTTTGAGCTGTATCTTGTTTCAGCGATCGTGCGATTTGGGACTTGGCTTTGCTTTCAATGTGTTTTCGTCGGCGTTGCTCACGCGAATGCTGGCCGCAGTGTGCGGATATCGGACTGGTGAACTGATCTGGCAGGGCGGTGACGTTCATCTATATCTCAACCATGCCGACCTGGTGGAAGAGCAACTGTCTAGGACTCCGGTTGGAGCGCCAAAACTGAAATTATTGCGGACGCCGGACAGCATATTCGATTTCCGCATCGATGATTTTGACGTCACCGATTATGTGCCACAATCAGCCATATCTGCGCCTATTGCCGTTTAATGCGAAATTTAGGTCAGCTATATTGACCTAAACCAATAGTTGAAATAAAATAACAAACGACGACAATAAAGTGCATGAGCCGATTCGGCTGCATGCGTCGCAGGAGAGAGCCATATGGCATATAGTCCCAAGGACAACCTTGCGCCGCTGCGGCTGCATGTGCCGGAACCAAAATTTCGTCCTGGCGATGCAGCAGACTTCAGCGACATCGTTGTTCCTGAGGTCGATGAATATGCCAAACCCAATGAAAACGTAAAGCCATCGGACATCCATCCACTGGCTTATGGCCTGGTTCGCGTGCTAGACGATGATGGTTTTGCAAAGGGCAGCTGGAACCCCGGGCTCGACGCTGAGCGGCTGCGGTTTATGCTTCGCAAAATGTTAACGGTGCGAGCATTCGACGACCGGATGTTCAGGGCGCAGCGGCAGGGTAAAACAAGTTTCTATATGAAGTCGACTGGTGAAGAAGCAACATCGGTCGCGACCACAATGGCGCTCCACCGCGATGATATGTGCTTCCCGAGCTATCGCCAGCAAGGTATTCTTATTACGCGAGAATATCCACTAATCGATATGATGAACCAAATCTATTCGAACCGTGGCGACAAATTGAAGGGTCGCCAGTTGCCAATAATGTATTCTGCAAAGGATTACGGATTTTTCAGCGTTTCCGGCAATCTAACTACGCAATATCCTCAGGCGGTGGGTTGGGCGATGGCTTCGGCCTCGCGCGGCGATACCAGGATATCGGCGGTTTGGTGCGGTGACGGGTCGACCGCTGAAGGCGACTTCCACAGCGCGTTAACTTTTGCCGCCGTCTACAACGTGCCGGTGATTTTTCAGGTCGTGAACAACCAATGGGCTATTTCGTCCTTCTCCGGCTTTGCTGGTAGCGAGAGGACGACGTTTGCAGCGCGTGCTATTGGTTACGGTATCGCCGGGCTTCGCGTCGACGGTAATGATGCGCTGGCGGTCTATGCGGCGATGCAATGGGCGGCGGACCGTGCACGCACCAACAACGGCCCGACGCTGATCGAGTATTTCACCTATCGCGGCGAGGGGCACTCAACGTCGGATGATCCCAACGCCTACCGCCCGGCTGAGGAATACGCCTCTTGGCCGCTTGGCGACCCTGTCAACCGGTTGAAGGCGCATTTGATCAACTTGGGCGAGTGGGACGATGACAGGCATGAGGCCTTGCTGACCGAACTGTCCGATCACGTTAAGGCCCTTCAGAAAGAGGCGGAGAAAAATGGAATATTAGGGCACGGCCTGCACCACTCATTTGAAACCATGTTCGAAGATGTGTTCGAGGAAATGCCATGGCATTTGCAAGAACAATGCGAACAGGTTCTTGAAGAGCAGCGCGATAAGTTTGGTCCTGAATGGAAGGCGCAATAATGGCCGAAGGCGCGACCAAAACGATGAATATGATCGAGGCGATTAACAGCGCCATGGATGTCATGCTGTCGCGCGACCCTAAGGTCGTAATCATGGGCGAAGACGTCGGTTATTTCGGCGGCGTCTTCCGAGCGACAGCTGGATTACAGAAAAAGCACGGCAAGACGCGCGTTTTCGATACGCCGATTACTGAATGCGGCATCATTGGCGTCGGCGTGGGCATGGCAGCTTACGGTCTGCGCCCTGTGCCGGAGATCCAATTTGCGGATTACATCTACCCTGGCCTGGACCAACTGGTCAGCGAAGCGGCGCGACTGCGTTACCGTTCCGCAGGTGACTTCATCTGTCCGATGACGGTTCGGACACCTTTTGGCGGCGGCATCTTCGGTGGCCAGACGCACAGCCAAAGCCCTGAAAGTCTGTTTACACATATTTGCGGCATCAAGACGGTGATACCCGCAACGCCCTATGATGCTAAAGGCCTGCTGATTGCGGCAATCGAAGACAATGATCCGGTCATGTTTTTCGAACCCAAACGGATATATAATGGACCGTTCAGTGGATATTATGATCGTCCGGTCGAACCTTGGTCAAAGCACGAAGGCAGCGATGTTCCCGAAGGTCACTATCGGATCGAGCTCGGTAAAGCTTCTATAGTTCGTCAGGGACAGGCGGTTACCGTGTTGACTTACGGTACGATGGTGCACGTCGTGAAGGCGGTCGTTGCCGACCTTGGTATCGATGCAGAGATTATTGACCTGCGCTGTCTCCTGCCGCTTGACGTGGCGGCGATCGAAATTTCTGTTAGGAAAACCGGCCGTTGCATGGTTGTGCACGAAGCGACACGAACGAGCGGCTTTGGAGCAGAACTGGCGGCATTGGTTCAAGAAAGGTGCTTTTACCATCTCGAAGCACCCGTTGAGCGGGTCACCGGTTTCGACACGCCTTATCCGCATAGCCTTGAATGGGCATATTTCCCCGGCCCGATCCGTATCGCGCGTGCATTTGAAAAGATCATGAAGGACTGACGCTATGGCAACGTTTACGTTCAACCTGCCCGATATTGGCGAAGGCATTGCAGAAGCAGAGATTGTCGCGTGGCATGTGAAGGTGGGCGATACGATATCGGAGGATCAGCCGATCGCTGATATGATGACCGACAAAGCGACGGTCGAAATGGAAAGTCCGGTTTCCGGCTTGGTAACGAAGGTTGCGGGCGAGGCCGGGGACGTGATCGCTATAGGGTCGATGCTGGTTGAAATCGAAATTGCGACTGGCGTTGATGACGTCGGTCAACAAGCTGCCGCTGCGAAGGTCGAACCCGTAGAATTTGCCACCGTCGAGGACGAAGTCCCGCAAGCGCTAGAACCTGTTGCCGCCCCAGTTACCAAGGGGATTGAGCCCGAAAAACCGATAGAAATCCATGCCTTATCGCCTCATGTGACCACGG
>JBKJLZ010000054.1:0-2957 GCA_046596705.1 Sphingorhabdus sp.
CCGCTTACGATCAATCGTCCAGCGGGCCCGGTCATCGCCATGCCCAACCTGAATGGTAAATGGCAGCTTTTTTCCGACTTCTGTTTCAAACGTTCCAGGCTGAAGCCAGAAATCATGCGCGTTAGCCGACGTTGCGACCAAGACAAGCGAGAGTTTAGCAATAAAAAATTTCATGGGGGGAAGTCGCCTTTCAGAGGGTTTCGGGCAAGTGTAATTAACGCCCCGCAGACGAGCTTGTCCAATTCTTACTTGGCTCAGTTTGTAAAGTTTCACCGCGCTCTTTGTGCACGGTCACCCCGCCCCTTCGTTAGGCCGACTATTTCATATCTATCTCTAGCCGTCCTGGCCGCGACACCGGCTCATGCCGAGGTCATCGAGATTGATGCGCGAGGTGATGCAGCCTTTTATGTCGGCCCAACCCTTACCAACGATGACGGTACTTCACTCTTTTTGGATCGTCCGGATTTTGCCCCTTCGTCGGCGGCTATTACAAATAACATTGACCATATTGATCGCGCCGAGCGCGATTATGCTTTGCCTAAGGGTTTGATCGACGCGGTGATTTATCAGGAATCACGTGGTCGGGTGAATGCCGTAAGTGTGAAAGGTGCGCTCGGACTGATGCAACTTATGCCCGGCACCGCTGCACAGCTTGGGGTAAACCCATATGTGGTCGACCAGAATATTCGGGGCGGAGCCATGTACCTGAAGCAACAGATCGATCGGTTCGGAAGTATCCCATTGGGCCTGGCTGCATATAACGCTGGGCCGGGCGCAGTGATACGTTACCGCGGCATTCCACCCTATCGCGAAACGCAAAATTATGTGGCGAGTATCCTGGGGCGGTGGCAACCACCAACTCAGCCAGCCGTTGCCGCTGCGAACCTCGCCGCTGCTGCCGTTCAAGCCGTTAATCCCGACATCGCATTCCTAATCGAGGTAACCGACCCATGAAATATCGTTTTCTCGCCCTTGTCACGCTGCTCCTTTCGGCGCCTGCTGCCGCACAATATGCCGCGCCTGATCCAGCGGGTTCGGGCCCCATTACGAGCGCGGTAGACTGGTTGCAGGGGACTTTGCTCGGTAATGTCGCCACTGCCGTCGCGGTTATTGCGGTGGCAGCAGTCGGGTTCATGATGCTGACCGGCAGAGTTAACTGGAAATACGGCGCGACCGTCGTGTTAGGACTGTTCATCCTGTTCGGAGCAGCATCAATTGTTGGCGGCATTCGTTCGGTGGCCGGATGAACCGTGATCCGCTTTTCCGAGCGCTCGCGCGGCCGCAGATGGTTGCGGGGGTAACCTATCCCTTTTTTGTGCTTAACGGCATAGTGGCTGCCGAGCTGTTTCTGCTATTTAAAACACCGCTGGCCTTGCTGCCATCCTTGTTTATCCACGCGCTCGGTTACGCTGCACATTTGCGTGACGCCAATATTATGTCTTTGTGGATGACCAAGCTTCGTCGCACGCCTCCTGTTAAAAACCGCCGACTTTGGGGTGCGAATGCTTACCGCGCGTGACAAACTTGCACGCCGTGAAGCGTCGATTGGGGATCATCTTCCTTACGCCGCACAGATCGACGAACATACGATATTGACTCGTGATGGGCTGGCGCTTCAGGTCATTAGGCTTGAGGGTCTACCATTCGAAACGATCGATTCGCTAACGTTGGAGGCTCGAAAGAACGCTCGCGACGCGATGCTGCTGTCGGTCGCGTCAGCGCGATTTGCATTGGTTCATCATGTTGTTCGACGTGCTGTTTCGCCAGTGTTTGAAGGCAAATTCGACGACCCTTTCAGCGAGTCGCTCGACCGCCGATGGCAAGAGCGGCTGGCGACGCGTCGGCTTTACGTGAATGATCTCTATTTGACGCTATTGGTGCGCCCGCTGGGCGGCCGCGCCGGTCTAGCCGAGAAGATGCTACGTATGCTTGGCGGTGGCGGAGCGGCCGAGCGCCAGGCAGGCCCCGATTTGCGCCAGCTTAACCAGGCGCGAGAGGCCATCTTGTCTGCTCTGGAACCCTATCAGCCGAAATTACTATCGGCGTATGATTTGCCAACCGGACTGGCTTCGGAACCGCTCGAATTTTTGGCTTCGCTGGTAAACGGCGTTTCGTTACCCATGCTGTTGCCGACGGGTGACCTTGGGCAGGCGATGGCGCGACGTCAGATCAGCTTCGGTGCAGATGCCGTCGAGTTCGGCCCGATGAACGGCGAGCCCGGAGAGTTCGCGGCGATATTGTCGATCAAAGATTACCCGTCGAACACTGATGCCGGCATGCTCGATGACCTGTATCGGTTGCCGTTTGAAATGACGGTGACGCAGAGCTTTGCTTTAATCGATCGGGGCCCAGCGCTCGAACGTATGGATCTTGCAATCCGCCGGATGCGGTCTGCCGATGACGCTGCGATATCGCTTCGTTCCGAACTGGTGCTTGCCAAGGACGAGGTCGCCGCAGGCCGTGCAGCATTTGGCGAACATCATTTAACAGTAATGATCCGTGCTGAGAAACTGGACGAACTCGAAGTGGCAATTGGCGAAGCACAGGCGATGCTGGCGGAGGCTGGCTTTGCCGCAGTTCGCGAAGATCTGGGACTAGAGGCGGCATTCTGGGCGCAATTCCCTGGTAATTTCGGCTACATAGCGAGGCGGGCATTAATTTCGTCGGCGAATTTCGCAGGCTTTGCGAGTGCGCATAATTTTCCTATCGGCCAACAATCCGATAATTTTTGGGGCGACGCTGTGACGTTGTTCGAAACGACTTCGGCTGGTCCATATTTTTTCAATTTTCATCGCGGCGACCTCGGCAACTTTACAATCATCGGCCCGTCGGGTTCGGGCAAGACCGTGGTGTTGGGTTTCCTGTTGGCGCAAGCCCGCCGGTTCTCCCCCCGTATTGTGTTTTTCGACAAGGATCGTGGCGCGGAGATTTTTCTTAGGGCCATCGGCGGGGTATAT
>JBKJLZ010000147.1:0-3023 GCA_046596705.1 Sphingorhabdus sp.
TTGCGCTTCGGCAAGGCTGTTGGTCGCAGAGAGATCAAGTGTGAGTTGCTGGAACCCAAGCCCCATAACATGGCCATGCGCGTCGATTAGCCCTGGCAACATCGTCGCGCCGCGCCCATCATGACGGAAATCGAGTTGCTTGGGCAGCTTGTCTTTCTTGGTCAGCAGCTCGATGACCTTCCCGTCCCTGCTAATTAGCACAGCATTGAAGCGGATGACCTTGCCGTCCTTGTCGAGCGTAATGCCGTTCACATTTTCGACCAACCCGTCAGCGAAAGCGGGGGTGGCGATGGCCAATAGTGCCAGCATCAGAAACTTCGTCATCCTTTGGGCAACCTCTTCACGATAGCACTGGTATCCATCCGCCCGCCGCCCATTTGCTGAACATCGGAGTAAAACTGGTCGATTAATGCGGTAATGGGCAGCGTCGCCCCATTGGCACGCGCCTCGTCAAACGCCAGCCCCAGATCCTTACGCATCCAGTCGACCGCAAAGCCGAAATCGAATTTATCCTCGGCCATTGTTGCCCAACGATTGTCCATCTGCCAGCTTTGTGCGGCGCCACCAGAGATTGCCTCATAGACCTTTGCTAGGTCTAGCTCCGCAGATTGCGCAAAGCGCAACGCCTCGGACAGCGACTGGATGACCCCGGCGAAGGCAATCTGGTTGACCATCTTGGTGGTTTGGCCAGTGCCCGGACCGCCAACATGGACAATGCGTTTGGAATAGGCTTCCATTATGGGCGAAGCGGCAGCCAGCGAAGTCTCGGTGCCGCCGCACATGATCGACAGCGTGCCGTTTTCTGCTCCGACTTGTCCACCGGTGAGCGGCGCATCGACCACAAGCAATCCGCGCGACTTTGCTTCAACTCCCAACTGTCGGGCGATTCTCGGCGACACCGTGGTGTGGTCGATATAGAGCGCGCCCTTGGCCATCGAGGCAAACGCGCCATCGCGGCCAAGTGTAACCCCAGCAAGATCGTCATCAGTACCGACGCAGCTCAGGACAACCTCGGCACCTTTAGCAGCCTCTGCAGGTGATATTGCGAGCGTTCCGCCATGCGCTGCAATCCATGCTTCGGCCTTGCCGCGCGAACGATTGAATACCGTCATCTCGTGACCGGCGCCAGACAGATGCCGTGCAATCGGACCGCCCATGACACCCAAACCGATAAATGCAACTCTAGCCATTCCACTGTCCTTAAACGCTGTTTCCTCACTGCGCCAGATGCGTTAGGGCCGCAATCTATGTCTGAACTGCTGACCCTAGATCATGTCCGCGCCGCTCATGCGCGCATCCGCGACGCCATAGTTGCGACCCCGACGCTACACAGCAAAACGCTATCGGACATGACGGGTGCCAATATCTACCTGAAGTTTGAAAATCTTCAGTTTACCGCTGCATATAAAGAACGCGGTGCACTGAACGCTTTGCTTTTGCTCACTGAGGAACAACGCCAGCGCGGGGTGATTGCGGCTTCGGCCGGTAATCATGCACAGGGCCTTAGTTATCATGGTACCCGGCTTGGCGTCCCGGTTACAATCGTCATGCCGGTGCCGACCCCGACTGTTAAGGTAATGCAGACCGAAAGCGTCGGCGGCAAGGTCGTCTTGTTCGGGGAAAGCTTCGACGATGCTTACAAACATGCGCGGCAATTGGAGGCAGAGCGCGGGCTGACATTTGTTCATCCTTTCGACGACCCGAATGTGGCGGCAGGGCAAGGTACTGTCGCGCTTGAAATGCTCGAAAGCGTCCCGTCGCTAGATATGCTTGTCGTGCCGATCGGTGGCGGCGGTTTGCTATCCGGGATGGGCACTGCGGCGCGTGGCCTGAACCCCGATATCGGTCTGGTCGGTGTTCAGGCAGAGTTGTATCCATCGATGTATGCTCTACTCAACGGCAAGCAGATGCCGTGCGAAGGCGACACGCTGGCTGAGGGTATAGCGGTCAAGGTGCCTGGTGCGTTTACATCCGAAGTTATCCGCCGGCTGGTCGATGAAATCCAACTCGTTAGCGAAGCGCAGCTCGAAAGCGCGGTCAGTTTGTTGCTGCAGATCGAAAAAACGGTAGTCGAAGGCGCGGGCGCCGCAGGACTGGCCGCCGTGATGGCGAATCCTGAGACTTTTGTCGGCAAGAATGTCGGCATCGTATTATGCGGCGGCAATATCGACACACGCTTGTTGGCAAACGTATTATTGCGCGACCTTGCCCGGTCTGGCCGTTTGGCGCGGTTACGGATCACCTTGCAGGACAGGCCCGGGGCTTTGTTCAAAGTCATGCGGCTGTTCAATGAGCATAATGTCAACATCATCGAAATCTACCATCAGCGGATATTCACCACACTACCTGCCAAGGGGTTGATAACCGACATTGAGTGCGAAGCTCGCGATTCCGCGCAGCTTCAAGGCTTGGTCCTTGGCCTTCGCCAAGCCGGATATAACGTCGAGCAGGTGGAGCTGAACTAAGCAATAAAGTTGCTTGACGATTTTATGGTAAACGCCCTTTTCAGCCTGTCCCTGCATGTGCATAGTGCTGATAAGGAAATATTAACCTCCATTCGTCGGGACCGATTTTATGAGCGCACCAGTACGTTTTCCGAGGTTTTTCGTAACCAACCCCGGTCCGTGCCCTTATCTGCCAGGAAAAACCGAGCGCAAGGTCTTCACCGAACTGAACGGACCGCATGCCGACGAATTGAATGAAGCGTTAGGGCGTATCGGCTTTCGCCGAAGCCAGAACGTAGCTTATCGCCCGAGTTGCATTGACTGCAAATCATGTGTGTCGGTTCGCGTTCTAACCGCAGAATTCGAGCCAAACGCAACGCAGCGTAAGATACTGAAACGCAATGCTGACCTTTCGGTCAGTGCATGCCGCCCTTGGTCAACATCGGAGCAGTATGATTTGCTACGCCGCTATTTGTCACAACGGCACCCGGTAGGCGGCATGGCAGCGATGGACGACATGGATTATGCCGACATGGTTGAACAGTCGCCAGTTAAAAGCCATGTTGTCGAATACCGCGC
>JBKJLZ010000213.1:0-2901 GCA_046596705.1 Sphingorhabdus sp.
CATATATCGATGCAAGGCGAAGTTATGTTGGTCATTCGGTTTAGGATAAGAACTGACGTACTATAGTTTGCAAAGCATGCCGAGTTAAATGCTGTATCGCATCGCCAGCAAAGTCGAAAGCGTCACGATCATCAGGATCACTAGCGGAACGCCAGTGCGGATATAATCTTTGAACTGATAATCGCCCTCCGCCATGATCATCATGTTGGTCTGATACGCGACAGGCGTCGCATAGCAAAGGTTGCAGCCGAACAACACCGCCAGCACAAGCGGCTCGACTGGCAAGCCGAGTTGTTGGGCAAGGGTAAAGGCGATTGGCGTTCCAACCGCTGCCGCAGTCGCGTTTGACGCAAAATTGGTCAGGATTGTCACGAACAGCATGATCGCAGCAAGCACCCCTGCAAAAGGCAAATATTGCAGGCCTTGCGCCAGCAACTGACCAAGCCACAAGGCTGCACCGCTGTCCAGGACAAGATCGCCCAATGCAATACTCGCCGCAACCAGCACGATAACCTGCGCCGAAAGCGCGCGCCCGACCCGTTCGAACTTCACACAACCAGTCGCGAACATCAACACCGCGCCGCCAAGCGCGGAAATTGCGATTGGCATCAAGCCAGTGCTCGCAAGGCCAACCGATAACGCCATAATACAAAGTGCAAGAATGGCTTTGTTTGAACGCGGCAGTTCTTTTCCACCCTCAAGCAGCAGCAAACCGTCATTTCGCGCAAATGACTGTAGGTCGGCCATCGTCCCCATTACCAGAAGTAAGTCACCTTCTGCCAATGGGCCGTCTGCACGTTGTTCTCGTTGACTGCCGTAAAATCGGCGTGCTTGGTCCACACCGAGTACGGCAACCCCAAGCAAACCAGCGGTCTGCATCGTCAGCCCAATGAGACGCGAATCAGGCGCAATAGCCATCTCGACAACTGCAACATCTTCACTTGCTTCAGCAGCCTCGCGCTGTAACTTCGCCATCAGCCAAGTAGGCGCAAGGGCGGCTTTAAGCTTGCGTGCTGCCTCTTGCAGTGCGTGGTGCGATCCCGAAATGGCAATGCGAGTGTCAATTCCAATCTCGCCGTCAATGTCTGGGTCGAGTTGTACATCCGCTAGAATTTCTTGCCGCAACCGATAAGCAGGCTTCCCTATCCAGGAAGACTGATCGCTAAAACGCAGTGTAGCCAAGAATTGCCGCTGCTCGTGCCCGGCTTCAGGAGAATTGTCCGCCAAAAGTCTAGGCATGATAAGCCAGATAAATGGCAGCGCGACCAATCCGGCGATCAGAACGATCTCGGTAAAATGAAACACGCCGAGAGGTGCCATCCCCAGATCATTTGCAATGGAAACGACCAGCAAATTGGTGGATGTACCGATGGTTGTCGCCATTCCGCCGATCAATATCGCGGAATTGACGGGTATCAGCGTTTTTGAAGCAGGCATTCCGCCATCATGTGCAAGCTGAACCAATATCGGCAGCAGCAAAACCAGAACCGGTGTATCGTTGATAAGCATGCTCATCGCCATGGCCAGCAACAGTGTCACAAACAGGCCCAAATGCCGGTTAAGCCGCCAAACCGAAGTCAGCACACGGGTGGCCGGATTTAGCGCGCCGGTAACGACAAGACCCCTGCCAAGCACCATCAATGCACAGATGGTAATAAGCGCATGATGGCCGAAACCCTGAAATGCCGATAGCAGTCCATCTTGCGGTTTGGTTCCGGGGAGCGGAAAGAAATACAGGCCGAGCGCTATCGCACCAATCGTCATCAGTGAAATTATTTCCACGCGCGCTTTTCCGCGGGCAAATCCGTAGAACATTGCAACCGCAAGCACGATAGCAGCGGCTGCATGTGGTGAGAGCACACCTGTCATCAAACCCAGCGTGGCCGAATAGCCATTAGGTATCAAGTCCTAGCAAGCTAAAATGAACGCATTTCGGGATAGTTCAAAAGTTCCGCAATGCGAAGTCGGTCCGGTCATGCCCATCGTATGTGAGCACACTCCTCCCATTTGCACACTGCATCTTCAGAGATCCCGACACGAAAAATTTCTCCTGATTGTCGAAATGCCGCTCTCCCAAGTGTCATGGCATTGATGGACCGTCATTCCGACGCCCGTCTTTGACAGAAAGGAGAAAAGACCATGAACATATCAGCACGGACAATGCCGTTGCCGAAAGGGTCTGGGCTTGCGCGGGGCTGGGCCTAGCATGAGTTCTCTTTGGCGTTGTCCAATTCTGGCCATTGCGATCGGGCTTACCGAAGACGCAGCAATTCGTAAATTTCTGGCTGACAAATCGGTCTAAGCCGCTTTCCAGTCTATTACTGAGTTAAATGCCGGTAAAAGCATTTTCGGCTTATCCTGTCCCTGCAACGTGTTGCGCGTTGTTAAATTGGGAACACTCAAGCCAGCTGCGGCAACCAGATAAGGCGATACGCGGTGACTGGTGCAAAGGCCGCCATTGCCGTCGCTGACCATCCGCTGTTCGAATTCTATACCCTGCTGGTGTTCCTTCGACCGGCATACCGTTGCGACAACCAGCTGGCCCTCGCCGAAATCGATAACGAATTTCGTGCCGAGCGGTACGTTCAAAAGCCCTTCGATCAGCGCCCCCGATACCGAAAGATTGCGGATGACAACCGAATAGCAATGATCGTCGTGCACCAACCGGACTTTCCGGTACATCGACAGCCGGTCATTACGTTGCTTTGCCGGGCCGGTTGGGGTGATGAACCAGTCACCATTGGCAAACCGGCTGTGGAGTTCTTCGTCGGTCACTGCCTTGCTGTATACAAAGCCCTGGATATGGCTGACGTTCAAGGTCTGGATCAGCGTCAGCTGATCAAGCGTTTCGATGCCCTCTGCGGTCGTTTCCATGCCGAGCGCTTCGGCCAGTGCGACAAT
>JBKJLZ010000220.1:0-5304 GCA_046596705.1 Sphingorhabdus sp.
GTTTACAGCGCCGTGATATCATCCGTGGTGCCGCCATGCTTGGCGCCGGCGCGGCGCTCATGCGACCATTACCCATGTTTGCCAAAGAAGGCGGTATGGCCGATGTTCGCAAGGCAGCGATGGCGGGCCGCGATGCATCGCTGAAACGGATCCGCGACTGGATCGCTTTGCCCTCAATCGCCGCTGAAAACCGCAATATGCCTGAGGGCGCAGCCTATATGGCCGAGCTTGCGCGCGACGCCGGTTTTGCGAATGTGGAGATTGTCCCGACCGACGGTCATCCGGGCGTCTTCGGCAAAATCGACGTCGGTGCGAAGCGGACGCTTGGCATCTACTTCATGTACGACGTCAAGCAATATGACCCCGCCGAATGGTCGTCGCCACCGCTTGAGGGACGGATGGTTGATCGTCCCGGCTTCGGCCAGGCGATCATGGGGCGGGGCGCGGTCAACCAGAAGGGGCCCGAGGCGACCTTCCTCGCGGCGCTCCATGCCATCCGCGCCGCTGGCCGTAAGCTGCCGGTCAACATCGTCCTGATCTGCGAAGGCGAAGAAGAAATCGGCTCGCCGCATTTCAGTCAGATCGCGACCAAGCCCAACATCCTTGCTGCGTTGCGGCAATGCGAAGGTATTTTTATCCCCGCAAGTTGGCAGGACAAGAATGGCAATGTGTCCGTCAATCTGGGGTCGAAAGGCATCATCGAACTCGAATTGATCGCTAGCGGTGAGAAATGGGGACGCGGGCCGAAAGGCGACGTGCATTCGAGCCTGAAGGCAATGATCGATTCGCCTGCCTGGCGGTTGGTCGCGGCACTCAACACATTGGTTAGCCCAGACGGCAATATTTCAGCTATCGAAGGCTGGTCGGAAAATGTCAGGCCACTTACGCAGCGCGAGAGGGCACTGATTGCCGAGGCCGCCAAGCTTGCTGATGAGGCGCAGCAAAAGGAGATACTCGGGGTCAAGCACTGGATCGATAACCTCTCATACCCCGACGCGCTCACGCGACTGGCGCAGGAACCGACGGTTAATATCGAGGGGCTGGTCGCTGGTTACACTGGCCCCGGCGGCAAGACGATCCTGCCTGGCCGCGCGGTGGCCAAGCTCGATCTGCGGCTTGTGCCTAACCAGACCCGGGCCGAGGCCGAGAGAAAACTGCGTGCACATCTGGACAAGCAGGGCTTCGCCGATATCGAGATGAAAGTTAGCGGCGGCTACGATCCGACCGAGACCGCTGAGTCGAGCCGCTTGATCCAAACCGAACTTGCCACTTATCGCAAGCTCGGCGTGCAGGCGAACCTGAATGCGCGCCTTGCCGGTAGCTGGCCCGGCGCGACCTTTACCGCGCCGCCGGTATCGATTCCGGCTGGTCATTTTGGTATCGGACACGGCTCCGGCGCGCACGCCCCTGACGAATATTATCTGATCGATTCAACCAATCCAAAAGTTGCTGGGTTGGTCGACGCGACCATGGGTTATGTTGAATTTCTCTATGTGCTTGCTGGAATGAAATAGCGATGAGACAACCGTTTTTGCAATCCTGAGCGTTTAATATGCAACTGTTTGGCAAGGCGTTCTGCTTGCCAGCCATGCGACGTCCGCGCATATGCGAGCATATGAACGCTCAGTCTTCATATCCGCGTCCGGAAGCGCTGATCAGCTGGTTGATGTTTATAGCAGCTCTGGTGTTTGCTATGGTGGTCGTTGGTGGAATTACGCGGCTTACAGAGTCTGGCTTGTCGATTACCGAATGGAAACCGATAACCGGGGCGCTACCGCCGTTGAACGACGCGGATTGGGCGTCGGAGTTCCTAAAGTATAAGGCTATTCCCGAATACACCCAGATTAACGGCCCAGCGGGCATGACTCTGGCAGAGTTCAAGTTTATCTATTTCTGGGAATGGGTGCATCGTTTGCTGGGCCGTGTGGTCGGGGTGGCCTTTGCATTGCCGCTCGTCTGGTTTTGGGCGAAGCGCGCAATTCCTGAGGGTTATAAATTGCGTCTGCTGGCCCTTATGGCATTGGGCGGTTTGCAAGGGACAATCGGTTGGTGGATGGTATCTTCGGGGCTTACGGCGCGCACCGATGTGAGCCATTACCGGCTTGCTGTGCATTTGTTGACGGCCTTGTTCATTCTGGGCGGTCTGGTCTGGACAGCGCTTGATTTAAAGCTGCTTGCTCGAGATTCGCACGCGAAACCGGCAAAGATTACCGGATTTTCGGTCGCAGTTCTGGCCATATTGTTCGTGCAGTTGCTATTTGGAGCGTGGGTCGCTGGCCTGAACGCCGGTTATGTTTCAAATACTTGGCCGCTAATGAACGATCGTTTTGTACCCGATGGTATCGATGCCACCAACGGCACATTGCATGCCCTAGTCAACGACCCGTTCTTAACCCACTTTGTTCACCGGTGGTGGGCATGGGTTGCGGTAATAGCTCTTGTCATGCTTGCGCGTCGGACCAGACAGGCGGGGGTTCGCCCCGCGTCTGTTGCTATTCATAGCGCCTTTGGCCTGCAAATCTTGCTTGGCATAGCAACGGTAATGACAGGAGTGAACATTGTCCTTGCCGTATCGCATCAGGCGGTCGGCGCGTTGCTGGTCGCAGCGACCGTTTGGGGGGTGCATGTTTTGGGACGGGAAAGTCTGAATGGCTGAAGTCGCTTTGATCTATGCGGTATTCCCGACAGCGGGCGAGGGGCATGATGTGTGCCGCAAGCTGCTTCAGGAAAGGCTGGTTGCATGCGCCAACCGTTTGCCCATGGTTATCTCGCATTTCCGGTGGGAAGGCGAGATCGAAGCACGCGAAGAGCACCCGGTGCTTTTCAAGACAAGCGCTGAAAAAGCTGATGCTGCAATGAAGCGGATTGCCGCGCTCCATCGCTATGATGTACCAGCAATCGTGCGGCTATCGACCGAGGCAGCTTATGGCCCGTTTGCCGAATGGGTATCGACGGAAACGGCCTGATTGGAGCCCTCAAAAGTTGCCCGCCTGCACGGCTGAAACCCGCAGAAAACTGTGCAAGTATCCAGTGTAATCGACATAATCTTGTAGGGAAATTGCAAGCATAAATTCGCGGTCGGTTGCGCCTTATCTGTTGATAAATTCAAACGAAGACACGAAGATGGCACGCTGGCCCGAAGGGTCATTATACACACAACATCGGCCAAACTTCATACGACGAAAAATGTGCGGCGCGTAGGTGAATGACTGACCTTCTTTGCGTCTTTGCGCGAACCAAAAATGGAATGGCCTCACCGATTGCGCAAACCGGTAATATTATAGAATTTCACGCAGAGACGCAGAGACGCAGACGGGTATGAAAGTTGGGGCAACTTGCCGACGAAACCCGCAGAGAGCATTGTAAGTTCACAGTCAAAACAGGGCATTTGCCGTTGGATAAATCCAGAGCTGATTGGTGGCCCCTACAGCTATCGGGCGGTCAGCGACGTCGGGCATTAAGCTGGCAGATCAAATCCTACATTGCAAGGGGATGTGTCGGCCACACGTCAATGGGAGTGCCCGCTGAGCGAACGCTTGTGTTGGACCAATGTCTAATTGTGGATGGAGCCTGGACAGGCAGGTATTAAGCAGGAAGCTGAAAAGCTCACTAAAGTGCCAGATTAAGCTTCAACATCGTCAATCTAGGATTATCCGGCTCCATCCCTGCCGCCAACGCCTCCTTCAACACCTCAGCTGCTGCTTGTTTGTCCACAACCTTGCCAAGGACGCGCAGATGATCGTAGGAGGTATTCACTGGCAGTTCGCCGCGCTCTAGTTCGGCGGTTACCGTCTGGTGAATATAGTGAGAGCAACTCCATTCGCGCATCTTCGTGAGGTTCAACGACCCGGTTTTGCTGCCTAGATATTCTTGCACACTATTCACGTAAGGCGACGCGAACATCGCTTTCAAGCCGCGTTCCCACAATGGTTTGGCAACGCCTTTGAAAAGGGCCACTGACATGTGCTCGCCGCCTTTGCCTAGGTCGAGCATTCGCGTAGCAAAGATTGAGCGAACCTCGACATCCCCTGTCATTACCGCGCTATGCATCAATTGCTTGCCAGCATCCTCTAAAACAGCACGCCGTGCTAGCTCCATCGGCGCAAGGCCCAGCGCAGCGGCAAGGGCGCCGAAATTAACACAGACAAACTCTTTGTAGAAATGGTGCGGCATCATGTAATCCTCGGGCGGATCGCGGTATCTCACGCAATCTGCAGTCACTGTCAGTTCGGCAGCCAGCTTTTGTGCATAGGCTTCTTCGGTCGTGAACGCTCCCATTCGTTCGAGTTTGTATGAAGCAACCGCACTTACCTTTTCTGCGCGATCATTCACAAAATACTTGAGCAGTGGCGTTTGCCATGGATAGCAACCATCAAAGCTTCCCCATGCATAAACTTCATCGACCAGTTGCATTCGAATCGATGTTGGCTGGCTAGAAGCAAAATGCTTCAGAGTTCTAAAATCGTCTTCGCGGCCATCCCTTATCAGTTTTTGGAATGCCCATCGACGCTGCCCTGGACTCCACCGCCTACAATTCTCGGCGGTCAACGTATTGCCTTTGTGAAATTTGGTCAGCCCTTGTTCGGACAACCAATCGACCCAAGGCTGATACAGTGCAGGGTGGCTGCCGCCGAACTGCCAGCTATACTCAGGAATCCAGTCGCAAGGGTGCGCAGAAAAGCCGCGGGCTTCGACAAGCTGAAGCATGTCTAGATATGCTGCGTTTTCATACTTTAGCAAAGCTCGAAAGGCAGCGCGTGCCTCGTCGTTCATATATGGCAGCCGCAGCAACGGCAGTTGTTTTGCCAGTTCTTCGTCGACGGCATTGAGAAAAATAGTGCCAAACTCAGGATGGCGATGTTTTATTTTAAGCAATCCGCCTGTGTTCGTCGTCATACAATTTCGCGTCCCTGTGAGACTAGGATATCAACACGGTGATTAATGTCACATTTAATCGCCTGGCATTCAAAGTACGAAACGAATGGCTGCAATCGGATAACCCGATTCATACGTTGAAAGTCCGCAATGTTGTCGGTACCCGCCATCCAAGCTTTGACCATAAATTGAAAAACACGAGGGTATTATTATACCCGCCAGCAAACCCCCGCTTTTGCTTGACTATTGGGCGCTTCACCGCCATTAGCGCCACCTCGCGTGCAGGACTGTCCACCGATTCTGCGCAACTATCCAAATTCGAAAGGTTCGATTAGCGATGAAAACGCTATCCAGAGTTACGAAATCGATCCGTCCGCAGGACGTTGAGAAATCGTGGGTGCTGATTGATGCAGAAGGCCTGGTCGTTGG
>JBKJLZ010000277.1:0-4975 GCA_046596705.1 Sphingorhabdus sp.
GTAGGCTATATGAAATTTTCAAAAAAGCAGCGCTGGATGCCATTTTAAGCGGCGCGCAAATCTTCCATCCGTTTCAGATAACGCGCCAGTACGTCGATCTCGAGGTTTACCTCCGCGCCTAATGTTAAGTCCCCGAGAGTCGTCATTTCGGCGGTGTGCGGGATGATGTTGAGCGTAAAATATACGCTGCCATCGGGCTGGTCGACGACGGTGTTAACAGTCAAGGATACGCCGTCGACAGTAATAGAACCCTTCGGCGCGATGTAAGGTGCTAGAGCAGCAGCAGCCGCGACAGTCAATTTCCAGCTATCGCCGACGGTTTCTGTTGCAACAATGCGTGCTATGCCATCGACATGTCCGGTGACAATATGCCCACCCAGCTCGTCGCCAACTTTCAGCGCTCGTTCAAGGTTCAGCCTGGTTCCGGTTTGCCACATGCCAGAGGCTGTTCGCATTATGCTTTCGCCCGATACATCGACGGCAAACCATCCATCCGCTTTATCGACGACGGTCAGGCACACACCCGAACAGGCTATTGACGCGCCGATGGCTACGCTTTCCATGTCGTAACCGCAGCCTACAAGCAAGCGCAGGTCACCGCGCTGTTCGACGCTTTTAATCGTACCGATGTCGGTGATGATGCCTGTGAACATATTGCCGCCTTAGGAAATTTCAGCTTTTCGCGTAGACTTCAACCCGGTCGTTGCCAAGCTGTCGTTCATCCGTCAACCGCCACCTGCCATGTGCGTCGTTTAGTTCGGTAAGACCAATATCGCCGATACCGGACATACCCCCCCCTATGATGATTGGAGCGCGGTAAAGCAGCAGGCGGTCAACAAGTCCTGCGCGCAAAAAGGACGCCGCCGTTGCGGCTCCGCCCTCGACGAGCAAGCTATTGCAGTCGAGGCTTTCAACTTCAGTAGGCGAACGGATCGTTTCCCATCCAACTGGCGCGTCACCGCTGCCCAACATAATGCGGCGTGGGCTTCGATACTCAAGTCCGTCCAGACGAACGTCAAGCTTCGGCTTATCGGCCTTAACAGTGCCCGACCCGACAAGTATCGCGTCATTACGCGCGCGTTCGATATGCGCGTGTACGCGTGCCTGTTCACCTGTAATCCAGCGACTGCTTCCGTTGGCCATTGCAATTGCGCCGTCGAGCGAGGTTGCCAGCTTTAGCGTAACGAAGGGGCGGCCACGCTCGATACGCGATAGAAAGCCGCCAAGAGCTGCGCGCGCTTCGGTGGCTAAGACGTTGGTAGCGACGCTGATGCCAGCCTGCCTTAACGCCTCAATGCCTTTACCTTTGGTGCGCGGATCCGGATCTTCGATAGCAACAATAATCTCGGCGGGCGTAGCATCGATTAGCAAGGCAGTACAAGCGGGCCCCCGGTCCGAAATATGGGCACATGGTTCCAGACTTATATAAACACTCGAACCAGCAGCGGCGTTGCCAGCCTGCTGCAAGGCCATCGCCTCGGCATGTGGTCTACCCCCGCGCTGCGTGATACCGCGACCGACAACCTTGCCATTCTTGACGATAACGCAGCCTACCGACGGATTCTTGTCGGTTGTCCCGACACCGCGTTCGCTCAGCGCAAGCGCCGCTGCCATAAATCGAGAGTGGTCAAATGATATTACGTCGCTCCCGCTAAAAACGGCTATATCTTCTTTGTAGCAATCACCCGCATGTCGTTCAACATGCCCGAATCAGTTTCGCGGCACGGTTGATGCTCGGAATGTGATAAACCAAGACAGGTTGCGCCCGACCCTTAGGTTATGCGACGGCTGTATCGGGGGCATGGCGAGCAATGCGCTCGACAATCCGCTCACATGCCTGGCCATCGCCATATGGATTATAGCTCTCGCTCATTGCAGCATATGCGACAGCGTCTGTCAGCAACCGACGGGTTTCCCCGACAATCCGATCTACATTGGTGCCGACCAGAATGACTGTCCCAGCTAAAACAGCCTCTAACCGTTCGCTGGTATCGCGCAGAACGAGCACTGGCTTTCCGAGCGACGGCGCTTCCTCTTGAACACCGCCGCTGTCGGTCAGGATTAATGTCGAGCGGTTCATGAGATAAACAAAAGCCAGATAAGGCTGAGGATCGACTAAGTGAATATTGGGAATGTCCTTCAACAGGCGATTGACCGGCTGTTGGACATTAGGATTGAGATGCACCGGATAAAGGATATCGATGTCGGGAAACAGTGTCGCAATTCTAGCCAGCGCTTCGCATATTCGTTCGAAACCCCCGCCAAAGCTTTCCCGCCGGTGGCCAGTTACCAGCAGCAGCCGTGCCCCGTCACGAAGCATTGGAAACTGCAAGGCAAAATCGGCAGATCGGCGTCCGCCCCTCTCCAGCCGGTCAACCGTCATCATTAACGCATCAACTACAGTGTTTCCTGTGATTTCTATCGCGCTCTCGCAGACCGATTCAGCAAGTAAATTGTCCGCTGTGGCCCGCGTGGGCGCAAAGTTTAAGCTTGCTAATGCGCCTACCATTTTTCGATTCGCTTCTTCTGGCCATGGCGAATAAAGATTATGGGTGCGCAGACCGGCCTCGACGTGACCAACGGGAATCTGCTGATAATAGGCGGCTAACGTTGCAGCCAGCGTCGTTGCGGTGTCGCCGTGTACCAACACCATATCGGGTCGCCATTCGTTCAAAATGGTCCGCATGCCAGACAATATGGCGCAAATGACATCGGTGAGGTCCTGGTTCGCCCGCATGATATCGAGATCGAAATCTGGCGTCAGGTCGAACAGCGCCATTACCTGATCTAGCATTTCGCGGTGTTGAGCGGTTACGCAGAGCTTCGAATCGAAACGCTCGTCTTCACGCAGTGCGACGCATAACGGAGCCATTTTAATCGCCTCTGGGCGAGTGCCTATGACGGTCAGGACTTTCAAACTAACAACCTCAATGTTCGCAAAGCTATGCGTAACAATAATATTGTTGTTTTAGAAGTGATTACTGGTTTGTGACAGCCGAACGATTAACGACCTCGGCTTCCGCTTTCTTTGCTGCCTGATCTGCTTCGGCCTCGCGCTCGATGCGCTCGACGTCCATACCGACTGCACGGCCAAATGCTTTGTAAGCGTCCTTTTCTCGCCTGCGTATTTCGTCTTTGAGTTTTTGTCGCTCCGCAATCGCGGCCTTCGATTCTTCGATAGTACGCGTCGCTGGCCAGCTTTCAAAATAGGTTACAGTCGGCGGCGGCGGTTTCGCTTTTTCCATGGCATCAAGATAAAAGGTATAAACAATAATGGCGGTGGGAACGCAGGCTGCAAGCAACAGCCAGGGGTTATGTTGCCCTGGCGTTCGCAGAAAGCCCAGTAGGTCTGACCCTGCACCGCGCAATGAAACATTTCTCAAAAACGACATGCTTATCCAATAAGGCAGCTACGGCGCAATTTCCAGTGATGGAATCTGCGCCGCGCCCACGTTCGATCAGTTGATATCGAAACGTACGGTTAAGGTCTGCCAATCCTCGACTGGTTGGCCGTCGCGTGATGCAGGTTTAAAACGCCACGCCTTCAGCGCCTGCCGCTCAGTGGATCTGGCAAAGTCGGGATCGGTAGCGCGTATTATTTGCACCTGTCGGACGCGGCCGTCGGTGCCGACCAATACCCTGACCGTTACGCTGCCTTCGATTTCCTGTCGCAGCATGCCGAGCGGATAATCTGGCTGAAAGCTACGGGCAAAGCGTGCATCTCTTTCGGCAGCTTTAAAGACGGGCGTTGGTCGGACGATCTCGCGGACGATTTCCGTCATATCGTCATCGCCGCCGCCTGCACCGTCCATGATCTGGCCGGTAATCTGCTCGTCAGCCGATGTCTTGATTTCGACCTTATTATCCAGCGCCTTCGTCATCGGCTTAACGACGAAAATCGGCGGCAGCACGCGGGCTTCTTTCTGTTCGTCGGGTTTGGGCTCGCGTGGCGGATCGAGCGGGATCGCTTCGCCGATAATGATGCCCCCGGGCAATCTTGGCTCGGCCACCATAGGCGACAGCGCAACCGCTAAAATGATCGATCCATTTAGTAAAATCGCAGCCGCCATTCCGGTTGCACTTGTCCGTTTTTGTTCGCTGGCATAACTCATTTCGGGTCTCCTCTTCCCTCGACGAAAATCAGCGAAGCCTCTCAATTTCGCTGTAATAGTTATGATATATTATTACCTATTGCCTGTCCATAGATGTTTGGGATGACGGACCAAGGACCGGCGAATCGCCAAACTCGGCGCTTTGGTTAGCGATTATGCCAACATCGGCGGTGCAGTCGATTGGTCTTATCCGCACTTCGCAGGTCGGCATCCCCAAAATGCCGGTCTCCGAGTAGAATTTAGCCAGTTCGAAACGCGTTGGTAATCGGATAGCGGCGGTCGCGTCCAAAATTTCTTGTGCCGAGCTTTACCCCCGGTGGTGCCTGTCGGCGTTTATACTCAGCGATATACAGCAAGCGTTCGATGCGCTTAACCTCGGCTCGATCAAACCCACGCGCGACGACTTCATCGACTGACAACTCTTCCTCGATTAAAGCATGCAGCATCTTGTCCAGCAACGGATAATCGGGCAGCGAATCGCTGTCCTTCTGATCGGGACGAAGTTCGGCGCTGGGCGGTTTGGAAATGATCTGTTGCGGGATGACCGGGCCATCCGGGCCAAGCCCAATGCGGGGCTTGTGTCTGTTGCGCCATTCGGAAATCGCAAACACCGTCATCTTGTAGGCATCTTTCAGCGGATTATAGCCGCCGGCCATATCGCCATAGATTGTTGCATAGCCAACGCTCATCTCGCTCTTGTTGCCTGTAGTCAGCAGCATGTGGCCGAATTTGTTGCTTAGCGCCATCAATGTGACGCCGCGAATCCGGCTTTGGACGTTCTCCTCAGTAATATCGACTTCCACGTCGGCAAAACTACCTGACAGCATGACGTCAAATGCCTCGACCGCAGGCGAGATCGGGAT
>JBKJLZ010000087.1:0-4370 GCA_046596705.1 Sphingorhabdus sp.
ATGCCGCCAGGCACTGGTGATATTCAGCTATCGATGATCCAGAAGCACAAGCCGGTGGGCGCGGTGATCATATCAACGCCGCAAGATCTGGCGTTGATCGATGCGGCGCGAGCGATAACCTTTTTCGATCAAGCTAATGTGCCGATTATCGGGATCGTTGAGAATATGGCAGGCTATCTTTGCCCAAATTGCGGAGAGATGAGCAATCCGTTTGGCAATGGCGGTGCTGAGGCCGCTGCGTTGGAACTTGGAATTCCCTTTCTCGGTCGGATCCCTCTAGACATCGCCATTCGCCGCGACAGCGATGCTGGAGTGCCGCCGGCATTGAGCGACGGTCCGATATCTGATGCATATGCGGCAATTGCCCGACTGGTCGAGACTTGGATCGATGAACCAAAGGCAACCGCATGAAGGTCGCTGACGACGCGAAAAGCGGTATAAGTCGTCGCAAACTTTTAATCGGCGGCGGTGTAGGCGTCGGTTTACTGGTTGCTTGGGGCGTCTGGCCTCGTCGGTATCGGCCGAATATGGTCGCTGCGCAAGACGAGCATTTGTTCGGTCCATGGCTGAAAATTGCTGAGGACGGCAAAGTCATTATCGCCATTCCGCAAAGCGAGTCCGGCCAGGGTGTGTATACCGCCTTGGCCCAAATTGTTGCTGGCGAGCTTGGTGCCGATTGGCGTTCGGTCGCAGTTCAGCCGGTAATGCCAAGTCCGTCTTTTGCAAACAAGCTGCTGGCGATGGAATGGTCGGCGGCGTTTTTGCCTGAAAATTGGGAAGCCGCAAGCGAGGGTTCGTTTTCGAACAATGTGATTGGCGAACTGGCTACGCGTTCCAGCTTTGTTGTGACCGGCGGATCATCTTCTGTACGGCAATTCGAAAGACCATGCCGTGAAGCCGGCGCTGTGGCCCGCGCTTTGCTGTGTCAGGCAGCAGCAGCACGGTGGGATACCGATTGGGAAAATTGCGAGACAGACAAGGGGTTTGTCGTGTTTGGCAAACGTAGGCTGGCATTCGCCGAGCTGGTTGTGGAGGCAGCGAAGCTTACCCCGCTTGACCCTGCTCCGCTAAGGCCGTCGGCTAGAAATCATCTCTCCGGTCGCGATGCACCGCGACTTGATCTGTCGGCTAAAGTGGATGGCAGTGCGAGTTTTGCAGCGGACATCCGCTTGCCCGATATGCTCTACGCATCGGTGAGGGGCGGCCCGATTGGCGATACGGTGATAAAATCGGTCGATTCAAAGGCGGCATTGAAAATTCGCGAAGTGGTGAACGTCGTTCGCACTGATCACTGGGTTGCAGCAGTGGCGACCAACTGGTGGGCGGCGAACCGCGCGTTGGATGCTATGGCCCCAGTATATTCAACAACGGGTGCGTTAGCTGACAGTGGCGAAATTGCTCAACAGCTATCCTCCGCCATTGCCAAAGGGCCAGGGGCGCGATTGGTGGACAAGGGTGATGTCCAAGCGTTGTTCGCAAAAGAGGCAGCGACGCGCGTTTACAAGGCCGATTACAGCGTGGCAGCCGCAGTCCACGCTCCAATCGAGACGCGTTCGGCGACCGCCGCATATGACAATGGCCGCTTGCAATTATGGATTGCCAGCCAAGCACCTGAGACTGCGCGCGCGGCAGCGGCGAAAGCCATAGGTATCGGTCTCGACGACGTCATCCTTTATCCGGTTTTTGCCGGGGGCAGCTTTGACCGCAATTTTGATAACTTGATCGCGGCACAAGTGGCCCTGATCGCGAAAGAAATTGGGCGACCGGTGCAGCTCACATGGTCAAGACCCGAAGATTTTATCCGCGACCAAATGCGCAGCCCGGCACTCGCCCGAATAAACGGCGCAATCAATCGGAACGGGCAGGTCGTTGGCCTGACCATGAAGGTTGCTGCAGCGTCCACCATGCGCGAGCTAGCCAACCGAATGGACGGCAACAGTGTGAATGACGCGCGAAGAGACGCTGGCGGGGAATTCGATGTGTTTGCAATAGAGGGTGCCAACCCGCCTTATGCCATTCCCAATCTGACGGTTGATCATTTTCCAGTAATGCTGCCGATCCCCACCGGGCCGTGGCGCAGCATGGCACACAGTCACAACTGCTTCTTCGTCGAATGCTTTATTGACGAGCTCGCGCAAAAAGCGGGTGTCGAGCCGCTGTCATACCGGATGCAGATGCTTGTCGGGCAAACGCGGCTGGCACGTTGCTTGACGGGTGTTGCGACAATGGCTGGATGGGACGGCGGCGTCGAAGGGAGCGGCAAGGGGATTGCCTGCCACAGCATGCGCGGCAGCCACATCGCTGTTATTGCAAGTGCACGAACAGGTGAAGGCGGCGTCCGCGTCGAAAAGATCTCGGCGATGGTCGATTGCGGAAGGCTGATCAATCCCGATCTCGCGCGCCAGCAGATCGAGGGCGGTATCGTTTTCGGCTTGGCGCAGGCTTTGGGTAGCTCGACTGAATTCGAAAGCGGCCTGCCCACTGCGCGGCGGCTGCGGGACATCGACTTGCCGCAACTGGCCGATGTGCCGGAAATCACCGTTGAGTTCATCCAGAGCAACGAAGCGCCTGGCGGCGTAACCGAAATCGGCGTGCCAGCTGTTGCGCCCGCAATTGCCAACGCTTTGTTTTCGGCAGCGGGTGTACGGTTGCGTGAACTGCCTCTATTGTCGCGTGGTTTATGATGACTTTGCTGACAAAGATTTGTGCTCCTGCGAAGGCAGGAGCGCTGGCAATCAAGAACTGCACTTGCTTTCCAACGCTCCTGCCTTCGCAGAAGCACAGGGTGAGTAAAAAATAGTGGAGAAACCGTCCGATCATCCGCCTGTCGCCACTCCAAACGTTGGCGTGTTGCTGGTCAATCTCGGCACACCCGAAGCGCCAACTCAGGCTGCGGTTAAACGCTACCTCAAGCAATTTCTTTCCGATCGCCGCGTCGTTGAAATCCCGCCATTGGTCTGGCAACCTATATTACGCGGCATTATTCTGAATACGCGCCCTAAACAGTCGGCAAAGGCCTATGCCAAAGTCTGGACTGACAAAGGCTCGCCGCTTGCCTTTTTTACCTCAGCACAAGCAGAGGCGTTAGCGGCCCGCATTGGTGAAAATGCCGATGTGCGGTACGCAATGCGCTACGGCGATCCGTCGATTGCTGATCAGCTTGCGGCGATGAAACAAGCAGGCTGCAACCGCATCCTAATTGCCCCGCTCTATCCGCAATATTCGGGCGCTACGACAGGTACTGTGCAAGACGAGGCTTATAGCGCGCTATCCAAGATGCGCTGGCACGCGGCGATCCGGACGCTGCCTGCTTATCATGACGATCCAGCCTATATCGGTGCACTGAAATCGTCGGTCGAAACTTCACTTGCGTCGATCGATTTTACCCCCGATGCCTTAGTCATCAGTTTCCACGGCATGCCCGAGCGCACGCTGCAATTGGGCGATCCCTATCATTGTCATTGCCAGAAAACCGCGCGGTTGTTGTCTGATGCAATGGGCCGCGAACTGGTAGTCAGTTTCCAGTCGCGCTTCGGCCGGGCCAAATGGCTTGAACCGGCCACAGATGCGACGATCGAACAACTCGCGCGCGACGGCAAAAAGAAAATTGCGATTTTCGCCCCCGGATTTTCAGTCGATTGCCTAGAGACGCTTGAAGAACTGGCGATCCAGGGACACGAGCAGTTCGAGGAAGCCGGCGGAACGCATTTCGCCTATCTGCCGTGCCTGAATGATAGCTCTGTCGGAATGGACATGCTTGAAAATATTGTCAGGCGCGAACTGTCTGGTTGGCTCTGAATAGCTATACGCTAACGTTCGCGTCAACTTGCCGCCACGTGCATGCCTGGCTAACCTCTCTGCAAAACATAGACAAATTGGAGAGAGATTATGACACGTGTTGCAGTGGTAACCGGCGGAACCCGTGGTATCGGCGAAGCAATCAGCCTGAAGCTTCAGGAAAAAGGGCGCACGGTCATCGCCAATTATGGTGGCAATGACGCTGCGGCCAAGGCCTTTTCGGAACGCACCGGCATCGCTGTCAGCAAATGGGATGTCGGCGACCATAAAAGCTGCATCGACGCCTGCGCCGCGATCGAGGCCGAATATGGCCAGATCGATATCATGGTCAATAATGCTGGCATCACTCGCGACGCGACGATGGTAAAGATGACCTTTGAGCAATGGGACGAGGTCATCCGAGTAGACCTGACTGGATGTTTTAACATGGCCAAAGCGGTGTTCGCCGGAATGCGCGAGCGCAAGTGGGGACGGATCGTCAACATCGGCTCGGTTAACGGGCAAGGCGGGCAAATCGGTCAGGTCAATTATGCTGCAGCGAAATCTGGCATCCACGGCTTTACCAAATCGCT
>JBKJLZ010000296.1:0-4716 GCA_046596705.1 Sphingorhabdus sp.
CAGCCGCCCCAGCGTTCGCGCAAGACGGTGAGGAAGAATGGGAAGGTGCTTATATCGGCGGATCATTTGGTCTCGCCGCGCAAAATAACGACCGCCGCGAAACTATTTTGTTCGACACCAACCGCGACGGCGCGTTCGACGACTCGGTTCGTACAGTTACTAGCGCTAACGCATTCTCGCCAGGTTTCTGCGGCGGTGCCGCTAATGGTCGGCTACCGACCGATGGCTGCCGTGGTGACAAAGATGGTCTCGAATATAATGTTCGTGCCGGCTACGACATTCAAAACGGTAATATCGTTTATGGATTTGTTCTAGAAGGCGGCAAATCGAAGGCACGCGACAGCGTAAGCGCGTTCAGCACAACGCCTGCATTCTATTATTTCACCCGTGAACTTGATTACTCGGTCGGCGCGCGCGCGCGGCTTGGTTACGCAGCACGTGGTGCGCTATTTTATGCGACCGGTGGGGTGGCTTACGGCAAGATTGAGAACGAATTTGAAACCAGCAACACTGCTAACTCGTTTGACGACAACGGTAATACTAACAGTTGGGGTTACTCGTACGGCGGTGGAACCGAGGTGAAGATCGCAAAGAACGTATCTCTTGGGCTTGAGTATCTTTATACCAACTACGTGGACGATGATTATCGTGTAAATGTTGGCCGAGGTACTGCTCCGGCTACTAACCCATTTTTGCTCCGCAACGGCGGCACTGATTTCCGTCGCAGCGACAGCGATTTTGACATGCACAATATTCGTCTGACTGCAGCGTTCCGTTTCTAAACGGAAGTTCTGAAGTCAAAAAAAGGGCGCTGGTGAAAGCCAGCGCCCTTTTTGTTTGTTACGCCGCCTGTTTGGAGCGGCTTTGTTTCTTGCGCTCGTTCGGGTCGAGGAAGCGTTTGCGCAGACGGATATTTTTTGGCGTCACTTCGACCATCTCGTCATCATCGACATAAGCAATCGCTTGCTCAAGCGTCATGCGCCACGGCGGGGTCAAGCGGATGGCATCGTCCTTGCCGGTTGACCGGAAGTTGGTGAGCTGCTTCGACTTCATCGGGTTGACCTCGAGGTCGTCGGGCTTAGCATTTTCGCCGATAATCATTCCTTCGTAGAGCGCTTCGCCAGGCGAAACCATCAAAATGCCCCGCTCTTCCAATGGTCCGAGAGCGTAGGCGACTGCCTCACCGTTACCGTTTGAAATCAAAACTCCGTTTTTGCGGCCTTCGATCTTGCCTTTGTGAGGGCCGTATTTTTCGAACAAGCGGTTCATAATCCCGGTCCCGCGCGTGTCCGACAAAAATTCGCCGTGATAGCCGATGAGTCCACGTGACGGCGCGCTGAAAGTAATACGCGTTTTCCCGCCACCAGACGGCCGCATGTCGGTCATTTCGCCTTTGCGGACGGCCATTTTTTCGACGACCGTGCCTGAATATTCGTCATCGACGTCGATAACTACCGTTTCATATGGTTCAGTCGGCTTGCCGTCTTCGTCTTCGTTGAACAATACGCGCGGGCGCGAGATGCCGAGTTCAAAGCCTTCGCGGCGCATTGTTTCTATAAGCACACCCAACTGCAACTCGCCGCGTCCCGCAACTTCGAAGCTATCCTTGTCGGCTGCCTCGGTAATGCGAACGGCAACGTTGCTTTCGGCTTCGCGCATCAAGCGGTCGCGGATCATGCGGCTGGTGACTTTGGTGCCTTCTCGGCCCGCCATCGGGCTGTCGTTCACAGAAAAGCGCATCGAAAGGGTTGGCGGGTCAATCGGTTGAGCGTGAAGCGGCTCGGAAACGGTAAGATCAGCGATCGTGTCGGCAACAGTAGTCGTCGTCAGACCGGCAATGGAGATGATGTCGCCAGCGGTCGCTTGGTCGACGGGCACGCGTTCTAGCCCACGGAACGACATGATCTTGGAAGCTCGGCCGGTTTCGACCACCTTGCCATCGGGCGAAAGCGCGTGGATTTGCTGGTTGACCTTGACCGTGCCTGAAAGCACGAGGCCAGTGAGGATACGGCCCAAAAAGTTATCGCGATCAAGCAATGTGACGAGCATTTTAAACTCGCCATCAACATCGGCTTTGGGCTCCGGAACATGCGAGACTATCGTCTCAAACATTGGCGTCAGCGTGCCTTCGCGCGCGTCCGGGTCAGTCGAGGCATAGCCGTTGCGACCCGAGGCGTAGAGCACTGGGAAATCAAGCTGCTCGTCGGTCGCATCTAGCGATACAAAAAGGTCGAATACTTCGTCCAACACCTCTTGAATGCGTTCATCGGGCCGATCGACCTTGTTCACGACCACTATTGGTCGCAGGCCAAGCGCCAGCGCCTTGCCGGTAACAAACTTTGTTTGCGGCATTGCACCTTCGGATGAATCGACGAGCAAGATAACACCATCGACCATCGAAAGAATGCGTTCTACTTCGCCGCCAAAGTCGGCGTGTCCGGGCGTATCGACGATATTGATACGCGTTTTTTCGCCTTTGTGATCGTCCCACTCAACCGACGTACATTTCGCCAGAATCGTAATCCCGCGCTCTTTTTCGAGATCGTTCGAATCCATGGCTCGTTCTTCAACGCGCTGGTTGTCGCGAAAAGTGCCCGATTGACGGAATAGCTGGTCAACGAGGGTTGTTTTGCCATGATCGACGTGGGCGATGATAGCGATATTACGCAGTGACATTTGAAATGAGCCTTTTGGGAGGTCGTTATGGCAGCAACATGCCACCAGATTCTCGCGCGCCCTTAACGCAGAATGTGCTGCGGCGCAACAATCGAACGGTCAGTTGTATTTCTTCCGGCCACGCGGCAATGCGACATTCGTGTTTATGAAACTGATCCCAGACCGTTTTGTGCTTCTACTGCTCGGTGCAGTATTGCTCGGCTGGTTGCTTCCAGTTTCAGGTTCAGGGCTCCCGATTGCGCAGAATATATCGTTCGTCGGAATATTTGCGCTGTTTTTCCTGCACGGCTTGAAACTGCCGCGTGAAGAAGTGCGGCAGGCGGCGAAGGGCTGGCGGTTGCAGGCTGCTATGTTAGGTTTTACCTTTATCGCGATGCCGCTGGCAGGATGGGCTTTGGCCAACGCATTAGAGGAATGGTGGTTGTCGCCGACGCTTGCGGCTGGGCTGATATATTGCGCGATCCTGCCGTCCACGGTGCAGTCGGCGATCAGCTACTCTTCGCTGGGCAGGGGCAACGTCGCGGCCTCGGTGGTGGGGGCGGCCATATCCAATCTGGTGGGCATATTGGCCACGCCGGCCTTGTTCGCGCTGTTGCTTGGCGTAGCTAGCGATGGTGGGCTGAGCAGGGATGTGATCTTGAAAATTGCTACAATGCTGCTGCTGCCATTCTTGCTTGGACAATTTGCGCAGCGCTGGCTGGGGACATGGGCGGCGCGAGAAAAAAAGCTACTGTCGCTGTTCGACCGCTCGGTTATTTTGCTGGCGGTCTATGTAGCGTTTAGTTCGGCAGTATCGAGCGGGGCCTTGGCGCGGGTGGATGGGATTGATTTACTGAAATTGACGGCGACGGTTGCGGTGTTGCTGGCCTTTGCTTTTTTGGGCGCGTGGACGCTAGGTGACACGCTGAGGTTGCATCGCACCGACCGCATCAGTCTGCTGTTTGCAGGAGGACACAAAAGCCTGGCAACGGGCGCGCCAATGGCAGCATTGTTGTTTCCCCCCGAAATTGTCGGGGTGATGATACTGCCAGCGATTTTCTATCACCAACTGCAGTTGATCGCCTCTGCTCCACTGTCGAACCGACTTGCTAGAGACTCCTGAGTGCTTCTGAGGGTCGTGCTGCCAGAATCGGCAACGACCCGACAATGCCCAGCACAAATGTCAAACCTGCGCCGCCGACCAGTGTCACCGCTAATATCGTCGGGTCAGGCGCGAAGGTGAAATCGAATATTTGCACCACCACATAACACGCAGCACCCAACCCCAGCGCCAAGGAAAGCAGTCCCAGGACTACCGCCAAGATTCCGTATTCCATCGCTTGCGCCCCCAGTATCTGCGCCCGCGTTCCGCCTAGCATCTTCATGATAACGCTATCGTAAATCCGGCTGGCGCGCGCGGCGGCGATCGCGCCGACCAACACTGCGATGCCCGCCAAAATCGCGATGGAAGCTGCAGCAGCGATTGCCTGCGCCATTTGCGTAAGCAGCGTTGTGATTTGAGCGGTGACTTCGCCGACCTCAATCAGCGACGATGATGGAAATGCAGGCGGAATGCCTTTTGCCAATATTTTCTCAGCCGGTTTCGACACGGTCAGCGTCGCCACCATGTTATGCGGCGCTTTGTCGAGTGAGCCAGGCGAGAACACCATCACATAATTGAGACCGAAATTTTCCCATTTGACCTCACGCAGCGAAGCAATTTTGGCCGGTACTTCGACGCCCAGCAGGCTGATGGTCATGCTGTCGCCGACGCTAACGCCGAGTGTTTCTGCGACTTCGGCATCAAGGCTGACGAGCGGCGGGCCGGTATAATCGGTATCCCACCATTTGCCTGCGACGAGCTCGCTGCCTTTCGGGATGGTGGCGCTGTAGGTAAGGCCACGGTCACCGTTCAGCACCCACGCGCCTTCGGGCAGTTCTTCAAGCTGATCGACGCGCTGACCGCCAAATTCGATAATCGTTCCGCGAAGTGCCGGAATCAGGTTGATGACTCCTTTGGGGTCGGCTGCCTTGACCATTTGCGTAAACTTGTCTGATTCA
>JBKJLZ010000037.1:0-2806 GCA_046596705.1 Sphingorhabdus sp.
GCCGGCACGACATTTTCAGGCGTAAACTGGTCGAACAGGCCCTCTGGAAAAATATCGGCAGTCATGCGTGTGCCAGCAACAGGCGCAATGGAGTTGACACGGATATTGTATTTCGCACCTTCCAAATGCAAAGTCTTGGTCAGACCAGCGAGTCCAAGCTTGGCTGCGCCATAGTTTGCCTGGCCGAAATTTCCATACAGACCGGTTGAAGATGTGGTCATTAAAATGCGGCCGTAAGCCTGCTCGCGCATCATGTCCCATACCGCCTTGGTGCAGTTTGCCGACCCCGAGACGTGAACTTTCAACACCAGATCGAAATCAACTGGTTCCATTTTGGCAAAGCTCTTGTCGCGCAATATTCCGGCATTGTTGATCAGGATATGGACGCCGCCCCAAGCTTCCTTCGCCTTGGCTACCATTTCGACCATCTGGTCATACTCTGTCACGCTGCCGCCGTTCGCCATAGCCTCGCCGCCAGCCGATTTGATTTCCTCGACCACCTGTGCCGCCGCGTCAGAGGTTCCGGTTCCGTCGCGCGCCCCGCCGAGATCATTGACCACCACTTTTGCTCCACGGCGTGCAAGTTCAAGCGCGTAGGCTTTGCCAAGCCCGCCTCCGGCACCGGTCACAATAGCGACTTTGTCCTGAAAGCTGATGGTCATCGATTGTCTCCCTAGATAATAGCGGCCGAAAGCTGCGCTTAAGTTCGCCGTCCATTGGCATGCCATCTTGCTTTACGCAAGCGTAAAGCAAATGTCGTATGTGTGTCACAAAAAAGAAATTTATTCGTCATGCATTGGTCACCATAATGCTTTCTAGGCGTCATTAATTGATGATCCTCCAAAGGAAATCCCAATGAGTCTCCGTTGCCTTCCGGTTGCAGCTGCGGCGTTAGCTTGTCTGGTTACGGCACCTCCCGCTTATGCCGACAAATCTGCTGATGTTCAGTCGCCTACCGATAGTGGCGCGCCCAAAGCCGATACACCGTTGGCACCCAAAAAGGCTGATACCGAGTCAGAGTGGCAGTTAAAACCCCGCTGGCGCGTGCAATATGATGTCGCTAGTCTGGACGGCCCTAGCGGCTTAGCTGGGACGGGCAATCTGCAGGATATTCGGCGCGCACGTATTGGTGTCGATTTGAAAATGCCCAGTGGTTTTGCGGCGCGGGTTGAGGCGGAACTTACCGCAGACCCGATTGAATTGACCGATGCCTATGTTCAATGGAGCAACGAACGCTTCAAAATAATGGCTGGACAGCAAAAGGCCCAGCTCCCTCTCGACGAGGAAAACAGTAACCTCAACATTAGCTTCCTGGAACGTGCGGCCTTTGTCAGCACTTTCGGCTATGGAAGGCGCACCGGCGTCTCTGGACATTATACCAATGGCGATTGGTCGATGTCGGGCGGTGTTTACACAGACCCGCTGATTTTGCTGAACGATGTTGCGACAAATAGCACGTCAGTCGATTTCCGGACATTCTGGTCACCGAAATTCGGCGGCACCAAAGTCCATCTGGCCGCTGCTTATCATTGGCGTGATTTGAACGATGTAGGCATCGCGGCGACGCGGTATCGCTCCCGTCCGTCGATACGCATTACCGATACGCGTTACATAGGAACGCCGACACTTGCGGTTCAAAAGGAGCAGCGTTTTGGCTTGGAGGCGGCCGCGGTCAATGGCCGCTTTCACGTCGCAGCCGAAGCGCACTGGCTAAAGGCACAGCGCGCCGTTCTCGACGACCCGACATTTTTTGGTGCCTATGGCGAAGCAGGTGTTTTTCTGACCAACGATAGCCGTCCGCTGAAAGGCGGCTTATTCGGCGCCATCAAGCCGAAAAAGCCAGTCGGCGGTGGCGGGATCGGCGCAGTTCAGATCAACCTGCGCTACGATTTTCTGGACATCAACAGCCGGGGCATCGTGGGCGGCAAGCAAAATGGCTATCTCGCTTCGCTCATCTGGACTCCGGCTGAAAATTTTCGGCTAATGGGGCAATATGCAAAGCTGAAATATTCCGACGCGGCCATCGCCGTGGCAGGTGATCGCACCTATTCCGTGGATGTTTTGGGCGTGCGCGGCCAGATTTCGTTCTAAACCGCATCCTGATCAAGCGAGTAACCCGCTGACCGCACTGTCCGGATGATATCGCTGCCAAAGCCTTCATTAAGAGCTTTACGCAAACGCCGGATATGGACATCGACGGTGCGGATTTCGATATCGCTGTCATGGCCCCAGACGCTGTCGAGCAGCCGTTCGCGCGAAAACACGTGCCCGGGATATTCGAGGAAATGTTTAAGCAAGCGGTATTCGGTCGGCCCGAGCGGCACCGACTTTCCGGCGCGCTTTACCTTATGCGCGACGGTATCCATTTCTACATCGCCAAAGCGCAGGGCTTCTCCGGCCAATGCCGGGCGCACGCGGCGCAAGACCGCTTTGGCGCGGGCAACGAGTTCGCGGGGCGAAAACGGCTTGGTAACATAATCGTCGGCGCCGATTTCAAGTCCCCTGATGCGGTCGTCTTCTTCACCGCGAGCGGTTAGCATGATGATCGGCACATTCGCTGTTGCATCGGACTTGCGCAGCTGGCGACACACTTCGATGCCAGACAGGTTCTCGAGCATCCAGTCGAGCAGAACCAGATCGGGGGTGCGTTCGCGCGCCATGATCAGCGCTTCTTCACCATCGCCGGTGTGACGAACTTCGAACTCTTCGCGCTCGAAGTGCCAGCGAACAAGCTCGGCAAGCGCGCTATCATCTTCAACAAGCAGCAATTGGGCCTTGGGCATGTTATGTCTCTCTGTCAGGCATC
>JBKJLZ010000077.1:0-3029 GCA_046596705.1 Sphingorhabdus sp.
GGCAGAATCTGCCACCAAGATCATCACTGATAATAAAGGCAAGGTCATCAAGACCGAAAGCTGGGGTCTGCGCACGCTGACCTATAAAATCCAGAAGAACCGCAAGGCGCATTTCGTTATGCTCGACGTCGATGCTTCCGGCGATGCGATTGCAGAGCTTGAGCGTCAGACACGCATGAACGAAGACATCATTCGTTACATGACCGTTCGTGTCGAAAAGCATGAGGACGGCCCATCCGTCATGATGCGCAAGAGCGACCGTCCAGAGCGCAGCGAACGCAGCGGTTTTGGCGGCGACCGCCCTGACCGTGGCGATCGTGACCGTGGTGCCCCTCGTGGTGATCGCGGCGACCGTGGTGGCTTCGGCGACCGTGCACCCCGCGCAGAACAGGAGGCTTAATCCATGGCACGTCCATTTTTCCGCCGCCGCAAATCTTGCCCATTTTCGGGTAAAGACGCTCAGGTAATCGACTATAAAGATGTACGCCTGCTTCAGGGTTACATTTCGGAACGCGGCAAGATCGTCCCATCGCGTATCACCGCCGTATCGGCAAAAAAGCAGCGTGAGCTGGGCCAGGCTATCAAGCGCGCCCGTCAAATCGGCCTGCTTCCCTATGTCGTGAAGTAAGGAGCAAAAAACATGGAAATCATTTTGCTCGAACGAGTCGAAAAACTCGGTGCTATTGGCGACGTCGTCAACGTGAAGGACGGCTATGCCCGTAACTTCCTGCTGCCCAACAAAAAAGCGCTTCGTGCTAACGCAGCTAACCGCAAGGTTTTCGAAGCGAACCGCTCTAAGATCGAAAGCGACAACGCAACACGTCGCGGCGAAGCGCAAACCGCTTCGGCTGATGTCGAAGGCAAGCAGATTGTTCTGATCCGCGCCGCCTCGCAAACTGGCCAGCTTTATGGTTCGGTTTCGGTCCGCGACATTACCGACGGTTTGAACGAACAAGGCGCTGGCGTGCAGAAAAGCATGATCGTGCTTGAACGTCCGATCAAGACGCTTGGTGTGTTCGCGGTCAAGGTCGTGTTGCACCCTGAAGTTACCGTGATGGTTGAAGTCAATGTAGCGCGGTCGGACGACGAAGCCGAACTGCAAAAAAGCGGCGTCAATGTTCTCGACCAGATGTTTGAAGCCGAACAGGCTGAAATCGCTGCCGAGACAATCGAAGCTCAGGTCGAGGCCGAAGTTGCAGCCGATGCTGCCGACGAAGCCGAAGCTGCTGCGAACGCAAAGCGCCGCGAAGAACAGGCGGCCGCCAAAGCTGCTGCCGAAGCTGACGGTGGTTTGTCCGCAGATGCGGGCGACGACGCTTAAGTTTTTTGTTATGTGAATTGAAAGAGCCGCCTCGTCGAAAGACTGGGCGGCTTTTTTGTGTGTGGCTTGAGCCGCGCGAATAAATACCGTAGCCCTGAGCCGTCAGCGCGGTAGCGCTGGCGAAAAGTCGAAGGGCGCTTCTCCGCCCTGCACAGCGTTTGACTGAAAAGCGCCCTTCGACGGACGCAGCCGCAAAAGCGGCTACTGCTCAGGGCTACGGTAAAATTTCAGTGTCTTCCCCGATCATCATCACCGCCGAAATGGGCAAGGCCGATCAAGCATGGGCTAACGGCCTACGACGCGCTCACTTCCCGGCCGAGCGCAATTATCTCGATGCTCACATCACTTTGTTTCACCACCTGCCACCCAGCCATTTGCCCGAGATCAAATCGCGGCTGGCCACGCTGGCGTCCCAATGTCCGCCGCCCGTCGCTCGGTTGAGCGAGGTGATGTCGTTGGGCAGGGGCGTCGCCTACCGTATCGACAGCCCGGAACTGCTCGCTATCCGCGACGAACTGGCTGCGGATTTTCAGGGCCTTCTGATTCCCCAAGATCAAGCCCACCCGCGCCTGCACATCACTGTTCAAAATAAGGTCGAGCCACCCGTCGCGAAGGCGCTGCATGCCCAGCTTGCCAATGAGTTCGTCCCGCGACCTCTCGCTATATCCGGACTTGCCGCGCATTATTACTTGGGCGGTCCATGGGAAAATATCGCTCGCTGGTCTTTCCGCGGATAAAGCAGGCCAGCCACTTGACCACCCCAAGTCCCCCGCCTATAGCGCCGCGTGCTTTGCGGCCATTGGCGCGCTTTCGGCACTATGGCGGAGTAGCTCAGCTGGTTAGAGCACGGGAATCATAATCCTGGGGTCGGGGGTTCAAGTCCCTCCTCCGCTACCATCGGTACAGTGGGCGGCTCCAACGGCTGGCCGGTTGCGATTGCCAGGATGTTTTGTAAGCGGCCTTCGAGGTCGATGTGCAGGCCGCTTGGCTCGGCCTTTGGGGTCAGGATCACACTAGAAATCAAGTTGCGGATATTATTGCGCGCCGCAGTATCGTTGGTGCTGTTGCCCGAGAATACCTCACCAAGTTTATCGACTGCCGTGCGGTAGGCTTCCGCTATCGCGGGGTGCAGAAGTATCACGTTTTCAGCTTCAACCTCATTCTGCCGGATCTTGATAGCCTCACGCTCTTGCCGCGCCGTGGTTAGGGCCGCCAGCAGCTCGGGGATATCTCCACCCATCGAAACGGCTTCAACCAGGCGTGCAATTTTCTTTTCTAGAGCCGCGTCATGTTTGGTTTCGGCGGAGCGCAAAACGCGTTCCGCCCGCTGCAAGCTGGTACGTTCTTCATGATATGCCTTGGCAACCTTGCTAACTCGATCAGGGTGCAGCAGTTCTTTGCGCAATCCTTCGAATACACGCCGTTCGAGCGTGTTATTCTGGATGGTACGGCGGTTGGTACAGTTTCCAGCGCGGCGGGCGTTGCCGCAACCCCATTCGGTTTGAGAAATAACAACGACATTGCCGCCACATTGCCCGCAGCGGACCAATCCGGAAAGAAGTCGCTTTGGCCGCTGGGCCTTCGTCCAGCCAACGGTTTGTTTGCCAGCCTTGATCTCACGAGCTGCGGCCCACGTTGAACGATAGATTATCGCCAGATCAGGCACTGATGTGACCTGCCACTGCTCACGCGGGTCAATCCGCGTGAG
>JBKJLZ010000300.1:0-2762 GCA_046596705.1 Sphingorhabdus sp.
CATGCCTATTGCCTGCCCGTCGCCAAGCGCGAGACGCACCGGCTGGCGCTGCGCAAGGCGGCGACGTCGGGCAGTCCAAAATATTTCCTCGGCACCGACAGTGCACCGCATGCGGTATCGGCCAAAGAGTCTGCATGCGGATGCGCAGGAATTTTCAACGCGCCCTATGCTCTGGAAAGCTATGCAACAGTGTTCGACGAGGAAGGCGCGCTCGATAAATTCGAAGCTTTCGCATCGGAGCATGGCCCGCAATTCTATGGTCTGCCGCTAAACGAGGACATTATAACACTGAAGCGTCGACCAACCCGCGTACGCGATAGCGTTAATGCCAACGGTACGCCGGTGGTGCCATTTCATGCGGGTGAGGAACTTGGCTGGAGTTTTACCGGCTAAGCGGCAACAGTGCTTGCCCGCATCCGCTTGATCCCGTCCCAGCTGAAGATTGCCAGCGCCGCCCAGATTAGCACAAAGCAAATCAGCCGCAGCCCCGACAGTGCTTCTCCATATAGAAACACGCCGAGCAAAAACTGGATCGTCGGGCCGATATACTGGATGAAACCCATCACGCTGTAGGGTAATTTACGCGCGGCGGTTGCGAACAACAGCAGCGGCACTGCAGTGACAACACCGCCAGCCAACAGGAAAAGGGTAGTGCGCGTGTCGCTTCCCCAGCCAGTATGTGCAGGCTGACCGGCAAAAAACCACACCGCCGCAATCGAGAAGGGCAACAATATGCTAGTCTCAATGGCGAGGCCGGGCACCGACCCAATCGGCGCCATTTTGCGGATGAGGCCATAAATCGCGAATGAAAAGGCGAGAGCAAGGCTGATCCACAACGTCCCGAAGGCGCCTGCCGCAAGCACCGCGACTCCAGCTGCAGCGACGGCAACCGCGATCCATTGTATGCGGTTAAGCCTCTCGCCCAGAAACACTGTGCCGAGCAGGATGTTAAGCAATGGATTAAGAAAGTATCCTAGGCTTGCCGCCAGTATCTGACCGCTATTGACCGCCCAAACATACAATAACCAGTTCGACGACATCAATGCGGCGCTGACCAACATCCAGCGCAGCGTGCCCCAACTAGAAATAGCGCGCCAAAATTCGGTTAATTGCCGCCGAAACGCCATGATGGCAATCAACAAGGGAACGGCCCAGATAACGCGGTGTGCAATAATCTCGATTGCCGGGACGGCATCCAGTTGTTTGAAGAATACCGGCAAGAACCCCCAGCACAAATAGGCCCCGACGGCCGCTAAAAGGCCAGCGCGGTCTAATTTATCAGGCGTTTCCCTATAGGCTTGGGTCAGATAATCCCGCCGCCAATGAAGAGCCGAAATGCGCAGATTGCCATGACCACGAAGCAAAAATTGCGGCCGGAATTTTTGGAAGACGCCATTCCGATCACGGCGCCGACGCCAGCAATGATGATGATCAACCAGTTCAACCAGCCAAGCAACGGGATAAAACCGATGACCGCTAAAACAAGCGCTATAAGTCCTAGGAATAGTGCAACGATGTTCGCCATATTGCCTTGTAACGAACAGCTACTGCTGCTGGCAAGCGACAAACACGCTTCAGTCTATCGCTATGGTACAACAGTTCGCCGTGTTGCCTAACGTTCATGCAACTATCGTTCATTTTGGGTCGTTTACTGTTCACGAGGTTCAAAAAAGGAGAAAACTCGTGAAGAAATCATTTATGGCATTGGCCGCAGCGACATTGGTTATCCCGGCAGGTTCTGTCCTCGCATCCGATAGCTTTTCGCTAACCACGGCCACCGCAGGTTATAAAGCCGACGTTGCAAATCAGAGCCGCTATCGCGAATGGCGCGGTAAGGACGGTCGGACCTATTGCCGTCGCAAGAATGGTACGACCGGTCTGGTTGTCGGTGCAGCAGCAGGCGCGCTGGCGGGTCGTGCAATTGACACTCGCGGCGACCGGGCGACCGGGACAATCCTCGGCGCCGCTGGCGGCGCGTTGCTCGGGCGTGAAATCGATAAGGGCAGACGTCGCTGCAGATAACAATTAACGTCCGCTGAGGTTCTCCCCTCGACCTCACGGACAGTCAGGCACTGTTGCTGCAACAAGCAGCGACAGTGCCTTTTTTTTTTAATCGTGCCGCGCTGTTGATGAAAGGATCTAGTTCAACCCGCTCATCGAAATGCATGCAACTCATGTTCATATCGCAACCGTTATTGTTCGGTAAGTTCAACACAGGAGAAAACTGGTGAAGAAAGCTATCCTCGCATTGGCAGCGGCAACGCTTGTTGTGCCTACGGCAGTACTTGCCGATCCCCCCGCGCACGCCAAAGCGCATGGCCATTATAAGAAAAACAAAAAACAGGGTTCTTACAATCGCGGGTATGACGACGGTCAGCGTGATGCGCAGGCCGTGTATTCGGACACTCGGGTATGGCGCGGCGACGATGGCCATAATTATTGCCGCCGCCGCGATGGAACCACCGGGCTGATTATCGGTGCGGCCGCCGGTGGGCTCGCGGGCCGTGAAATCGCGGGTCGCGGTGACAGAACATTGGGCACAATACTGGGCGCTGCGGGTGGAGCATTGCTTGGTCGTGAAATCGACCGGGGCAGCTATCGCTGCAGATAATAAGTAATTCTCCGGGCCTTGGCTCGACTCAAGAAGGCACCGACGCTGCGAACATAGCGTCGGTGCCTTTCGCTTGTGTTGCTGACGCGGCAAACGCATAAGCGCGGCTCTTTTGAGGAGAGCGACATGAGCAATGGACCGTTTTTACTCA
>JBKJLZ010000111.1:0-4508 GCA_046596705.1 Sphingorhabdus sp.
GCGATGGACCTGCCCGGCCACGGCTTCACCAAAACAGGTTCGGGCGGCAAGGTAACGCTGGAGGGCAAGGCCGCATCGGTCGCGGCATTGCTCGATCACCTCGAAATCACCCCGGATGTGATCGTCGGCCACAGCGCAGGCGTCGCCATCGCCGCGCAATTATTGCTCGACAAAAAATGGCAAGCACCGCTCATCGGCTTCACCCCTGCTCTGATGCCATTCCCGGGCCTCGCCGCAAAGATCTTCCCCAGCCTCGCCAAAATGCTGTTCACCAACCCGTTTGTCGCGATCATCTTTAGCCGAATGGCAGCGGCCCCGGGCCAAACCGCAAAATTCCTCGCGCGCGCCACTGGCTCAAAAATCGACGCGGCGGGAGCGAAATATTACACGCGGCTGTTCAGCAAATCCGGTCACTGCGACGGCGCAATCCGAATGATGGCCAACTGGCGGCTGGAGGGTTTGGGTGCGAGGCTGGGTAGTCTCGGCGGGCCGGTGCTGCTGGTGAGTGCAGCCAACGACGCCGCGATCCCCAAAACTGCGGTGACGCAAGCGGCGGCGTTGATCCCCGGATGCGAGACTCTTGAGATGGCGGATTTAGGCCATCTGGCGCATGAGGAAGACCCCGCGCAGGCGGTGAAAATCATCGCCGAGTTTGCCAAGGCGAAGGCGGGTGCTTAGTGTTTGGAGCAACCAATTCGCCCCTCCCCTGAAGGGGAGGGGCTTAAAAAAGGAGACCCAAAAATGACCAACGCACCACTCGACAATTACGGCTGGATAGAAATAGTCGTCGTCGGTACCATCGCACTTGGCCTAGGCTTCTGGCAATTATGGTCCATCAACCGCGAGATTGCCAAGGACAAGGAAAAGGCGGCGAAGTATACTAGTTCAGAGCAAAACTCTAATTAGCCTTATAGCTGAAATTCTTGACGGGAGTTTGCCATAACGTCACTGTAATCTTAAGGTAATGAGCTTGGGTTTCAGGGAGAAGCATAGTCATGGCAGAGAAAATCGACTTTGCGTTTGATGGACAGTTATCTTCCGAACATTTGATGGATTTTTACGAGTCAGGGCGTTTTCAATATGGCGCTGCCCGGCTTTTGGTAAAACTTGATCAGTTTCGGCGAACAGGAAAATTCGCCCAAAAAATTACCTATCAAAATAACACCCGGATGCTTTTGACAGCCCAAAAAGAGGGCTCATTTGTAATTGAGACTATCGCGCCATTTTTGCCAGCTGTCGCTGAAACATTTTTAACCACCCCAATCAGCTTATTGCTGTCGTATGTATCTGAAAGAGTTTTCAAATCGACAGACAATGAAGATGTACGTTTGGCTTTTGAAACACAGCAGAAACTTATAGATCTCCATGGGAAGATCATTGAGGCAGGGCAAGACGTCACCAATAATTCTCTGGGAATCCTCAAGAATGAATTGGCGGAAGGTCGCAAATTAACTGAACAAAATACGGCACTATATGAGAGGCTTTTGGCTGAGCAAGGACGTCGCGCTTATTTGGAAGGGGCAATGGATCAACTCGGGGTTATTACTCCCGAGCAGGAATCGAAGTTAATCACAATGGCGTCACCGCTGCTAAAGGATATGGGCGTGGCGCTCAGATCAAGCGCGGACAACTTGACCATTTCAGCTGGCCAAGATGGAAGAATGAAACCGCTGGTTTTTGTTAATCGAAACATGGCTTCGGCTATTAAAACCGAGATTATCGATAAAGAATCGACAATAATTTTGGTGAAAATTGTTCAATATAACCGAGAGACTGGTTGGGGTAAGCTTCGTTTGAAGGGGATGCAGATTGCTATGAGCTTTAACATTCCTGCCGACAAAAAGCCGAAAGTCCAACCTAGCCTGATCAAGGAAATGAATGAGGATTAGACGTATATCGAATGCAAATTCGTCAGATCCACCGAGGGCGTTAGGAATAGGGCAATCCTAATATCAATCGTCGATATCGAAAAACTCGAGGGTGGAATTGTGGTGCAATAACGCTTGTTGGGTACTCTCAGAATCCAACACTATTCAAGCTGCCAAATCCAGCTCCGTGACGCTCCTGCCCCACCCAATCCGCACCTCATCCTCCGCTGTCCGCGTGATGAGGCCGGTCTGGATCAGCAGGCTAGTTTCGCTATGCACCGATTTATAGTCGCGCCCCAGTTGCTGGGTCAGGCGGCGAGTGGACATGGGGCCTTCGCGGCGCAGGTGGCGCATCAGTTCGAGCCTTTTGGGCGACATCGCGGTCATGAACGATGACAGATCGACAAAGGTCACGTTATCGGCGTGAATGGGCTTTCCCGCTTCAAGGCTTTTCCACGCCGCGACAAAACGCTCGCCCATGTCGGCCAGCGAACCAATATGTACCGAAAGCTGTTTGTCCGTCATCGTCTCGCCCTTTCTACATCGGCGAGGAAGTCCGCGATTAGCGCCTCGACCGTGGTAAATTTAGACAGCGGTTATTTTGTTTGCAAATGCGGAACACGCCCTCTCTCCTTCAGGGGAGAGGTGCGAGACTTGGCAGCTTGCTGCCTAGTCGCAGCGGAGAGGGGTTGGACGGGGATGTTATACGCGACCCCCCTCTCAACTTCGCCTAAGCGCTTGCAGCGCTAAGGCTTTGTATCTCTCCCCTGAAGGGGAGAGAGGGTTTCGTCTTGCAATGTAGGATTTGGGCTGTCAGCTTATGCCTCGACATCGCTAACCGCCCGATGGCTGTATGGGCATGCAACCAGCCATGATGCAATTTCGCTTAAAGCAACAAAGGATACAGTTGGGGGGTGGGCTGTCGGTATCTTTTGTATCTTTAGCGGTCTGATGCAGCAGTTTCAGATGAGACTTTAGTGTGACCTTTCAGATCCCGTTCGTGTCGAGCCCAGTCAAGACACCGTGAAGCCGAGCACGAAAGATGGGTGTCTCGACGATGCTCGACACGAACGGAGAGAGTGGGTGCGGTAGATAGGTCTAATCAACCTCGCGCCTTATGTTTCCCTCGGCATCTTGTACGGCAACATGAACTGAATCACCGGACTGACTAGTCGGTCGAGCGAGATGCTTTCCTGGATGGCGATCACCGGCTCGCCGTACATCCGCGCTGATACCGCGGTGCGCGCGTAGAAGGGAGAGTCTTCCCAAGTCTTGATCACTGACGCGTGGCCGCGGTCGGCGCGAGTTTGCCGCTCCATCGCCCACCAGGTTAGCGGCAGCGGCGCGACCAGCGGCAGTTCTTCCTCTTGCGGCACGCCGTCCGGCCCGAAGCGGAGCGCACTGGCGAAGTGGCTGCCGTCGCGGCGTTTGCCTTCGTAGGTGACCGCAACCTGTTTGCCGACATGTGCGCGGCTCCAGTGCCAGCTTTGGAAGCCGTCCTCAATTGGCTCGCTGCCATGATTGCTGTCGAGATAGCCGCTGCCGTTCCACGCGATGTCGGGCTGCTCCATCTTCACCTCGATTCGAGCGCGGGGGGCGATGGCTTGCCAGCAGTGGCGACCAGCAGGATCGAGTTTGAAGCTTCGTTCGTTGAACATTTCGGGGTGCAAAATGATCTGCCCCTTCACCCGCCGCCGCCACGGGATGCCGAGGCGGATGTCGCGTTCCTCGATGTCGATGATCAGGCGGTCCTTATCCCACCGCATCGCGCTTGGACCGATGTTGAGCGAGTCGCGCTCCTGCGTTGTGCCGCCTGCGCCGCGTTCGGTCATCACCCAGCGCGCGCCTTTGCCGTAGAGTGCGATGTTGAGGCAGCTATGGTCGAGCGGAATCCCGCGGCCGGATTTCTTATAGTACGGCGAGAAAACGCTGCCGATAAAGCCGATGATGGTCAGCCCGAAGCGCCCTCCATCTGGTCCGGCGTCATCGCTGAGCGCGTCGACATACCACCAGCGGTAGCCTTGCGGGTGAACCACGGTGTCGAAATAAGGTCGGACAGCACGGCTTCGCTCGCTAACCTCCCCGACAAGGCGGCCATCGGCACCCCCGCGCCCGGATGGGTCGCCCCGCCCGCGCAGTAAAGCCCACGGATCGCTGTCCGGCTGCCCGGCCGGAGGAAGGACGCCGCCCACCCGTGCGAGGCCCGTCCATAAAGGGCTCCACCCGTCGCCGGCAAGAGCGTCGCGAAGTCGTTCGGCGTCACCAGATGGTGCGGAAGGGGCTGCTCTAGTTCCAACCCGCAACTCCTCAGCCGTTCCAGCATGTTCGCGGTGCATTTGTCTCTCTCCTCTGAAGAATATTGGTGGCGGTCGCCATTGGCTGGCGCGTTCACAATGATTTGCAGGCGTTCGGGGCCTGAGGGTTTACTGTTGGCGCGGTCGAGCGCGCAGACATAGGCGGTCGGGTGCGACGGCGGAGTGCCGTTTTTGATGTCGCGGAATTCGGCAGGGTAATCAGAACCGAAGAACACATTATGATGATCGAGGTCGAAGCCAGCGGTTTTGGTGTTGGCTAGCCAGACCATCGCCGAAAGCGAACGTGCCTTTTCGGGAACCTTGCGAGCGGCCGGTACCGCGTCGT
>JBKJLZ010000125.1:0-2578 GCA_046596705.1 Sphingorhabdus sp.
ATCGTTGTCGATACCGCACATGGCCACAGCAAAATGGTGGCTGTTGCGGTTGCCGAGATAAAGAAGATGTCGCCGGATGTGCAGGTGGTGGCTGGCAATGTTGCGACTGCAGAGGCAACCCGCGCGCTTATCGACGCTGGTGCGGACGGCATCAAAGTCGGTATCGGGCCGGGGTCAATTTGTACGACTCGCGTTGTCGCTGGGGTTGGTGTGCCACAGCTGACCGCGATTATCGAAGCGTCGAAGGAAGCCGTAAAGTCCGGTATTCCAGTGATTGCTGATGGGGGCCTTCGAACATCGGGCGATGTGGCCAAAGCACTAGCGGCCGGCGCCTCGTCGGTCATGGTCGGATCATTGTTGGCGGGAACCGAGGAAGCCCCTGGTGAGACATTCCTTTATCAGGGTCGGACCTACAAAAGCTATCGCGGCATGGGTTCAGTGGGTGCAATGGCTCGCGGGTCGGCCGACCGTTATTTTCAGCAGGACATCAAGGATCAGCTGAAACTTGTTCCTGAAGGTATTGAGGGTCAAGTGCCTTACAAAGGTGCCGCGCGCGATGTTATCCACCAGCTGGTGGGTGGGGTCAGAGCCGCAATGGGCTATACTGGTTCTGCCACAATCGAAGATTTGCAGGCGCGTGCCCGTTTCATCCGGATTACCAATGCCGGTCTGCGCGAAAGCCACGTCCATGACGTTACGATTACCCGGGAAGCTCCCAATTATCCGACACGCTAAGCATCACAAACATCACCGTAGCCCTGAGCCTGTCGAAGGGCGCTTTTCGGCTAGGCGTGCTTCGACAAGCTCAGCACTGCGGTTTTTGAGGAAGCAAAATTCTCCATGAGGCCTGCCGCCCGCCTGCAATCGGCAATCGAATTGCTCGACGCGATCATCATTGCTGCGCGCGATAATGGACCGTCGGCTGACCAGTTGGCGAAGCGCTTTTTCGCCGAGCGGCGCTACGCTGGGTCGAAAGACCGGCGCTCAGTTCGCGACTTGGCGTGGAGTGCGATCCGCCAATTCGGCGAGCGGCCTGACAATGCGCGGGCTGCTTTCATTGCTTTGTCTGATAAAGACCCAGAATTAGCAGCCTTATTCGACGGCAGCGATTATGGCCCTGCGGTTATCGCTTCCGATGAAGCACGTGCCAGCGGGGGGTTGCTCCCACAGTGGCTATTACCACACTTTGCCGGATTGGTTGACGAGACAGAGCGTAAGGCGTTGCTAGATCGGGCTCCGCTCGATCTGCGGGTGAACGCACTGAAAACTTCGCGCGAAACTGTTGCTGCCGAATTTAGCGAAGCGCAAACGCTGCCGCAGTCGCCTTTTGCGTTGCGGTTACCGACCGGGCAGGCAATCGATAATCATCCGGCGATCTTCGAAGGCCGCGCCGAAATTCAGGATTTTGGTAGTCAGCTCATCATCGATGCCTGCGCCGCAAAGCCCGGGATGACGGTGCTCGATCTGTGCGCTGGTGCAGGGGGCAAGACGTTGGGCCTTGCTTCGTACATGGCAGGCAAGGGCCGATTGATTGCTACTGATACCAATCGGGCGCGGCTCGACCAATTGACACCACGGGCGAAGCGCGCGGGGGCACTTGAAATCGAAACATTGCTCCTCAACCCCGGCAAGGAGCGCGAAATGCTTCGCGATTTGGCTGGAGCTTGCGATGTCGTGCTTGTCGATGCTCCCTGTTCGGGCAGCGGCACTTGGCGGCGTAATCCCGAGACGCGGTGGCGCCTTAATCCGGCACGGCTTGAACAGGTTATCGCCGCGCAAGCAAATTTGCTCTCGATCGCTTCAGAAATGGTCGCCCCCGGCGGGCATTTGGTATATGCCGTCTGTTCGTTGCTCGATGACGAGGGCAGGGGGCAAATGACCGCGTTTTTGGACCGAAATAATGGGTGGCATTCCGCGCCTGTTGCGCTACCTGCGGGCCGTGCCCATGGCGACGGTGTTCTGCTAACCCCGCATCATGATGGCACTGACGGATTTTACTTCGCGAAGATGCAAAAGCTGTGATAGCCCGCGACGGTCAATATTTCTGGAAGCTAATTATGCGTTTTTCGCCACCTGTCATTGCCCTGTCTCTCACGCTTGCGATGATTTCGAGTGCCAGCCTCAGTAAAAAGCCCGATCATATTATAGAGCCGCAATCGCTGGCGTTGATGCAATCGGGCGACGAAGCCGCGAAGGCCGGTGAGGTGGAACAAGCGATTGGCTGGTACGAATCGGCGTTGGCAGTCGATCCGCGTAATCGTGGTGCCTATGTGCAGATGGCGCGTGCGGTTAAATCGCAGGGTCTGGCAGGCAAAGCCATTCGTTTTTATAATGAAGCGCTTGAGCTGGACCCGAATGACCAGATCGCTTTGGCCGAACAGGCCGACAGTATGATCGGCAAGGGGGCTATCGATCAGGCGAAGAAGAACATCGCGCGATTGAAGATGCTGTGCCGCGCCGAATGTAGCTCAATTGATCGCTTGGCGGTGGCAATTACCAAGGCTAGCCAAAAGCCGCAAATGCAAGCAAGCGCGGTGGAGATCAAACCTGTAGTTGGCGAAGCGCCGGTGGCGAAACC
>JBKJLZ010000176.1:0-2760 GCA_046596705.1 Sphingorhabdus sp.
GGTAATTCCGTTCAATTCGGGCGCGGTGTTGGCGGATATCAATGTTGGCTTGCTCTACGTCTTAGCGATCAGTTCGCTTGGGGTTTACGGCGTGGTTATTTCGGGTTGGGCGTCGAATTCCAAATATCCGTTCTTCTCGGCGATGCGTGCCGCCGCGCAGATGATCTCCTACGAAGTCTCAATCGGCTTCGTGCTGATTTCAGTTGTGTTGTGGGCAGGCACGTTCAACATGGGCGGCATTGTCGAGGCACAGCGCGGACACGGGTTTGGCATCGTCAATGCTTTCGGCTTCAACCTGCTGCTGTTTCCAATCGCAGTAGTGTTTTTCATCTCGTCGCTCGCTGAAACCGCGCGCGCGCCGTTTGATTTAACCGAGGCGGAAAGCGAGCTGGTTGCTGGTTACCAGACCGAATATTCGAGCATGAGTTTTGCGCTGTTCTGGCTAGGTGAATATGCCAATGTGTTGTTGATGTGCACGTTGAACGCGGTGCTGTTCTGGGGCGGATATCTACCGCCGCTAAATATCGATCTGATACCCTGGTTCGATATTCCGGGCATCATCTGGCTGTTCGCTAAAATCCTGTTCTTCTTCTTCCTGATGAGTTGGGTAAAAGCGACCGTGCCGCGTTACCGCTATGACCAGTTGATGCGGCTGGGTTGGAAGGTGTTCCTGCCGATCTCACTATTTTGGGTGGTGCTGGTGAGTGGCTATCTGATGGGGAACGGGCATTGGGATGGCGAGAAAAGAACTGTGCATCGGATTCACGCATCATGACCACCATCGCCCATCTCATCAAATCGTTTACCTTGTGGGAATTCGTCAAGGCGCATTGGCTGACCTTGCAATATTTCTTCAAGCCCAAGGCGACGATCAATTATCCGTATGAAAAGAACCCGCTGTCCCCGCGTTTTCGTGGGGAACATGCATTGCGCCGTTATCCCAATGGCGAGGAACGCTGCATCGCATGCAAGCTGTGCGAAGCCGTGTGTCCGGCATTGGCGATCACCATCGAATCAGAACCACGCGATGACGGCAGCAGGCGGACGACGCGTTACGACATCGATATGACCAAGTGCATCTATTGTGGTTTCTGCCAGGAAGCATGTCCGGTCGATGCCATCGTCGAGGGGCCGAATTTCGAATATGCCACCGAAACACGCGAGGAACTGCTCTATGACAAAAATAAGCTGCTCGCCAATGGCGATAAATGGGAACGCGCAATAGCTGCGAACCTTGCCGCCGATGCACCGTATCGTTAAGGGCGGCGCATCGTGATTCAAGTCATCTCCTTTTACCTCTTTGCAAGCTTGCTCATTGCGTCTGCCGCTTTGGTCATTTTTGCCCGCAACCCCGTGCACAGTGTGTTGTGGCTAATTGTCGCTTTCTTCAACGCGGCGGGGCTGATGGTGCTGGTCGGTGCCGAATTCATCGCAATGCTGCTGGTCATCGTCTATGTCGGCGCGGTCGCTGTGTTATTCCTGTTTGTGGTGATGATGCTCGACATCGACTTTGCCGAGCTGCGTGCCGGTTTCGTGAAGAATGTGCCGCTGGGCTTAATGCTAGCGGTGGTCTTGGTCGCCGAACTGGTCTTGGGCATCGGCGCCTATCGCGCTGGTGCGGTGAAGCTGGGAGCAATAGCGGACACTGCCAGAGTTCCCGTTGACGTCTCCAACACCGAGGCGATTGGGGAGTTGCTCTACACTAAATATATATTCCTGTTTGAAAGCGCCGGTCTGATCCTGCTGGTCGCGATGGTTGGTGCCATCGTTCTTACCCACCGTAAAAGCCACGGCACCAAGGGCCAGAATATCAGCCGTCAGGTCCAGCGCCGTCCACAAGACGCAACGCGCAACGTGAACCAACCGGTAGGGCAGGGGGTGGAGTTGTGATCGGCATTGAACATTATCTCGTTGTCAGTTCAATCCTGTTCGTCATGGGTGTGCTTGGTATTTTCCTGAACCGCAAAAACGTAATTATCATTCTGATGGCAATCGAACTTATTTTGCTCAGCGTTAACATAAATTTGGTCGCTTTCAGTGCGTTCTTAGGCGATTTGACGGGTCAAATATTCGCGATGTTCGTGCTGACCGTTGCGGCAGGTGAGGCAGCCATTGGACTTGCGATACTTGTGATATATTTCCGCGGACGCGGCACGATCGCCGTCGATGACGTTAACCGGATGAAGGGATAGATCCGTAGTGTCATCGATCCAAATTATTGTTTTCCTGCCGTTTTTGGCTGCTTTGGTCGCAGGGCTTGGGAAACGCTTTATTGGCGCAGTGGCGGCAAAGTCAATTACGACTGCAGGCTTGTTTACTGCATGCTTGCTGAGCTGGCCGATTTTCATCGGGTTCTTGACGGGTAATGAAAAGGCATATGTCGAACCAGTTTTGAAATGGGTGCAGTCGGGTGACCTGACCTTCGATTGGGAACTGCGCGTCGATAGCCTGACCGCCGTTATGCTGGTCGTCATCACAACCGTGTCGGCGCTCGTCCATCTGTATAGCTGGGGCTATATGGAGGAAGACCCCGATCAACCCCGCTTCTTCGCCTATCTGTCGCTGTTTACCTTCGCGATGCTCATGCTTGTAACCGCGAACAATCTTGTTCAGATGTTCTTCGGTTGGGAAGGCGTAGGCTTAGCGTCTTATTTACTAATCGGCTTCTGGTACAAGAAGCCAAGTGCCAATGCCGCCGCAATAAAAGCTTTTGTCGTCAACCGCGTCGGTGATTTGGGCTTCATGCTCGGTATTTTTGGC
>JBKJLZ010000308.1:0-5737 GCA_046596705.1 Sphingorhabdus sp.
GTGTGTCATGACTTTATTTTCGGCTTGTGTCGAGCGCAGTCGAAACTCCTTGCGTTCCCACAATATCGAAATGCAGTTCGACCACGCTGAAAATATCTGGATCGCGTTAGCTTGCGACTGCCTCCAGTACAGCTCGACGTAAATCCTCAATCCCACCTTTTTTTTCGGCCGATGTGACCGACAAGTCGGGATAGGCAGCGACATGCTTGCGCAGCTTTGCCATTGTATCGACCTCAACCGCTTCGCGGTCGCTGGCCTTGATCTTGTCGGTCTTGGTCAGAACAATCCGGTAACTGATCGCGGCGGCGTCAAGCATGCCCATGATGTCATGATCGACATCCTTGATGCCATGGCGGCTGTCGATCAGAACGAAAACGCGTTTGAGCACCACTCGACCACGCAGATAGTCGTTGATCAAATATCGCCACTGCTTGACAGTAGCGACGGGTGCCTTTGCATAGCCGTAGCCTGGCATATCGACGATGCGGAACAGAGCAGGGGCGCCGACATCAAAGAAGTTCAGTTCCTGAGTGCGCCCGGGCGTATTCGAAGCCCGAGCGAGGTTGTTGCGGTTCACTAGCGCGTTGATCAGGCTCGACTTACCGACGTTTGACCTTCCGGCAAACGCGATTTCGGGCACGGTTGGTTCTGGCAGAAACTCGAGCTTGGGTGCTGACTTCAGGAAAGTAACCGGCCCGGAAAAAATCCGGTTAGGTTCCTCAATTCCTGCAATCACATCCGCGCTCATGCTCCCGCCTTGGCTTTCCCGGCGGCCTTATCCTCGGCGTCTTTCGCTGCCTGTTGTTTCAGGATCGGATGACGTGAATACAGCCATTTCTGCTGACCGATCGAGATGATATTCGACATCACCCAATACAGTTGAAGGCCTGCCGCGAATGGTGCCATGATGAACATCAGGAACCACGGCATTATGGCGAAGACCTGCTTCTGCACTTCGTCCATCGGTTGAGGATTGAGTTTCTGCATCAGCCACATCGTCACGCCGAGCAGGATTGGCAGCACGCCAATGGCAATAAATGCAGGCAGGATGATGCCCGTTCCCAAAAGATTAAACAGCAGCTGCGCCGACGGATCGGGCACCGACAGATCCTTGAGCCACAACGCGAACGGCTGATGCCGCATTTCGATGCTGAGCATCAAAATCTTGTAGAGCGCGAAGAAGATCGGGATTTGCAGCACGATGGGCAGGCATCCAGCGAGCGGGTTCACCTTCTCATCCTTGTACAGCTTCATCATTTCCTGCTGCATTTTCGGCTTGTCGTCTTTCCACCGCTCCTGCACCGCTTTCATTTTTGGCTGCACGACTCGCATTTGCGCCATTGAAGCAAACTGCTTCTGCGCGACCGGGAACATGAACAAACGGACGATGATCGTCAGGCCGATGATAGCAACGCCGAAATTGCCGAACACGCCGAACAGCCAGTGAAGTATCCAGAAGAACGGAATGGCGATGAACCAGAACCAGCCCCAGTCGATCGAATAATCGAGCAGCGGAATGCCCTGCTTCGTCACATATTGGTCGAGGATATCGACTTCCTTGGCACCGGCAAACATTCGCGACGTTTGTTTGAAGGTCTGCCCGGGGGCAACCTCGGCCTTGTTGGCGTTGACCATCTGCGACCAATAATAGCCGCCGTCTGCCTTGAAAGTCGCGTTTATCTTCGTTTTCTGATCGGGGACTAACGCCGCAAGCCAATAATGCTCGGTTACGCCGAGCCAGCCGCCGGTACTTTTATACGCCACCGTCCCATTAGCCGCTTCGTCGACGTCGTCATAATTGACGTTGGTAATTGTGTCGTCAAACACGCCCATTGGTCCGACGTGGATATTCCAGGTGTCGGGATCGGGGGATTTACCATTGCGGCTGATCAAACCAAAAGGTGCGATTTGGGCCGCTGTTGCGCCACCGTTGGTAAAGCGCTGTTCGGCCGTGATCAAATAATTGTCATCGACGCTGAAAACGATTTCGAACTTCTGACTTTCGGGGTTGGTCCAGCTCAAGGTCACCGGCGTCGTCGGCGTCAGCTTGCCAACGCTCGGTGTCCAGACGGTCTTGTCGTCGGGCGCGGTGATGCCGGTTCCAGTCCAGCCGAAGCGGGCAAAGTGCGCAGCCGTGGTACCCGATGGCGCGAACAGTCGAACCGGGGGCGAGTCTTTCGGCAACGCGGTGCGGTGCGTCAGCAGCAAAAGGTCATCGATCCGCGCGCCTTCAAGGTTGATCGAACCTTTGAGCTTGGGGGTTTCGATGAGCACGCGCGGGTTACCACCGAGCGCGGTGCCGAGCGCCACTGTTTTGGTCGGCGCGGCCCCGGCGCCAATGGCGATATCCGACGTCGGTGCGCCAACGGGCGCATTACCGGCGTTGGGCGTGCTGGTCGCTGCGGGCGGGGTCGGGAAAAAAGTGCTTGCGACGTAGGGCCAGCCAAACAGAATGAGCCCAGTCAGCAATATGGCAATAATTAGGTTACGCCGGTCTTCCACGTCTGTTATTCCCCGTTTTTCATAGTTTTGGAACGCTCATGGCACTGGATCATGGCCGTGCCCGCCCCAAGGATTGCAGCGCAATAGCCGTTTGAGCGTCAGCCAGCCACCCTTAATTGCGCCATGTTTTGTGAGCGCGGTAATCGCGTAGGCCGAGCAGCTCGGGCTGTACCGGCAAGTCGGCGGCAGGATGAGCGAGGGGCCAAGCTGCCAGCCCCGCGCAATGAGGATGAGGATACGGGCTATCATCCCTTTACCGTAGCCCTGAGCCTGTTGAAGGGCGCTTTTCGGCTGGGCGTGCTTCGACAGGCTCAGCATTTCGGTTTTGGTTGCTAAGTTTCTCTAACGCACGCTTCATATCCGCCCGCAATTCGGCAAAATCTCGCTCGATACCGTCATCGCGGCCAATTAGGATATGATCCGCACCGGCCTTACCCTTGTCCGCCAGCATCTCGCGGGCCAATTCACGAAACCGCCGCCGCATCCGGTTACGGATAACGGCATTACCGACTTTCTTGGTGATCGTTATACCCAGCCGGATCGCGGCGTCTCCGTCTTGCCGATCACGCACCAGCAAAACAAAACCGAGAGTAGCGTAACGCTTCCCCCGGTTGGCGGCCAGAAAATCGGCGCGCTTTTTTATGATACTGTAACCGCGCATATCGCGGTCGTTCGAGCTTTGGCTCAGGCCGAGAGCTTCTTGCGCCCACGCGCGCGGCGACCATTCAGGATATTGCGGCCAGCGGCGGTCGACATGCGGAGGCGAAAACCGTGGCGGCGGGCACGCACGAGATTGCTCGGCTGGAAAGTGCGCTTCATGATTGTAATCCTTGTATTTTATGCATCTTGAATTGAAAAAGGATGCCGAATCCGTCCAGCAACCGCCTTTGTTGTGGTGGCCGATACGGTCGAGGCGCGTAAAAGTCAACATCGGTTAACGCATCGGCTGGTCGGTATCGTCGCGCCTGAACAAGTGCATAAAATCGGCTTTGATATCCGGAAAGGGCGGACGCTCGGTCACCTTGCTTCGCCGCATCGCCCAATCGGCCCATCGCGCATATGACGGATAGGTCCGAGCTGTGCGCGCATACCGCTTTTTTGCCCATAGCGAATGCTTTAAGATGATGGCCAATCCAATTGGAAGGACGATCATTGCGCCGGGGCCCGGTATCGGTCCCAATAGCGGCGCTGCGACCACAAGCAGCCAGCCAAGCAACAACATCGCCCAGCGATACCCCTTGCTATTGAGCCAGCTCATACGGTTAATGTCATTCATTCTGCCGATGTGGTGCCTGAGGCAAATTCCCACAAGGATAATAGCCGCGATTCTTGTTTATTCATGGTTTGGCCGCAATAAGGCTGTAACTTGGCTGTAATGTCCCTATATTGAGAGGGTCATGGCTCTCGCTCTTCCGCATCTCCACCGCATCGGTGTCTTGCCGTCTGATATCGATTTCATGGGGCATGTGAACAACGCACGCTATCTGAATTGGGTACAGGATGCGGTGCTTGACCATTGGAACAATCTTGCTCCGCCGGAAACCGCCGCAAAATATCTCTGGGTCGCGTTGAAGCACGAGATTACTTACCGCAAACCGGCATTTCTTGACGACGAGGTCATAGCGTCAGTGGTTTTGGAAAAAGTGCAGGGCGCTCGGTCGTTTTATGAGACAGTAATCAAACGGGGCGAAGAGGTGCTTGCTGAGGTGAAATCGAGCTGGTGCTGCATTGATGCCGAGACATTACGCCCGGCGCGGATTGCAACGGAGATTCAGGCGCACTTCTTTCCGAAGTAATCCTTTCCGGCACGAGGAGGATCAAAAAATCGGATCGTTAGCGCCGTTATCACCGAGCGGCGCGACTTCGGTATGGATTCCGCATTCCACCTTGTCCCAACCCTTCCAGCGGCCCGAGCGTGGGTCTTCGCCTGGCGCGACTTTTGTGGTGCAAGGCGAGCAACCAATCGATGGATAACCCAGCTCGACAAGCGGGTGCACGGGCAGGTTGTGCTCGGCCATATAGGCATCGAGCCGCGCCTTGTCCCAATCGGCCAGCGGATTGACCTTCAAGCGGCCTTCCTCGATTTCGAAGCGCGGCAGGGCAGAGCGAGTCGATGACTGGAACGCTTTGCGACCGGTAAATTGTGCATCGAACGGCGCGAGCGCCGCCTTCAGCGGCAAGACCTTGCGAATTTCGCAGCAGCCGTCGGGGTCGTAGGACCAACGCAAGCCGGTCTGGTCTTTCTGCGCCAGCAAGGCTGGGTCGGGCGTCAGGTTGCGCAAATCGGTAAGTCCCAAGCGCTCGCGCAATTCCTCACGGTAAGTAATCGTTTCGGGGAAGTGCTTGCCGGTTTCGAGGAACAGTACCGGCACTGTCCGGTCGATGCTCGCAATCAGGTGAAGCAAAACCGCGCTCTCAGCACCGAAACTTGATACAATTGCAGCGTCACCTAACATATTTTCCTTGAGCAAAACCGTCAGCATCTCAACCGTATCGCGCCCGCGAAACATGTTATTGAGGCGAACGGCGTCGGCCTCAGTATAACGCGGCGCGGTGTCGATACGGTCGATGATGCGGACATGCTCACCCATGCCGTAACTTCCAAACCGGTACGGCGCCATCGGCGGCACCCTGATAGACATTCTCGTAACGCGCAAAAGCGGCCTCGACATCGGCCGGGTTGAGCGATCCTTCGGGTGCAAAGCTGTCAAAGCCGCAGCGGCGCATGAATGCGATCTGGTCCACAAGCACGTCACCCTGAGCGCGCAACTCGCCGGTATAGCCAGCCTCACGCAATATCCGCGCCGACGAATAGCCGCGGCCATCACGGTATTGCGGAAAGGCGATTTCGATCAGCGCTAGGCGGTCAAGAAATGGCAACAACGCACGTGCATCATCATCTGGTTCAAGACGAACGGCCGTTGAGTTCGACTGATCCAGAAACGCATCGAGCGTTACTGACGGTTGCTCGTGGACCTCGTCATCGCGGTAGCGGAACTCAACCATAGATCGCCTCCTTGAAAGGTTCGAGGCCAACACGGCGGTAAGTATCGAGGAAACGTTCATCCCCTTTGCGCAGGGACCTGTAGACCTCTGTGGCCTTTTCGACGGCATCGACAACGCCGTCCTCGTCAAAGCCGGGCCCGATTATTTTGCCGATGCTAACGTCTTCGGCTCCAGAGCCGCCAAAGGTCAGTTGGTAGTTTTCAACACCCTTACGGTCGACACCCAATAT
>JBKJLZ010000086.1:0-3742 GCA_046596705.1 Sphingorhabdus sp.
ACGGGTGCGGTAAACGGCATGGGGTGCAAAAAATCCTGTGTAAGCGTTATCGGAACTGCCTATAGCCATAACTTATGTGGCCCACAAATACCCTCGGTAATGGCTGGATTTTAACGGCGGACGACGCGGCTGTTGCCGCCGCCGCGGACTTGCTGCGCGGCGGTCAGATTGTCGCTGTACCTACCGAGACAGTTTATGGACTGGCCGCCAACGCAAACAATTCGCAAGCGGTTGCACGCATTTATGCTGCCAAGGGCCGTCCCGATTTCAACCCGCTTATTGTCCATGTAGCCGACCGAGATGCAGCTGAGCGGCTTGCGGTGTTTAACGAGGTTGCGGACAGCTTTGCGGAGGCATTTTGGCCGGGTCCATTGACATTGGTTCTGCCGTTACGCGATGGCGCTGCTGTTACTAAAGCGGTGACGTCTGGCCTGCCAACTATCGCCATACGCTGTCCGGCGCATCCGGTAATGCAGGCTGTGTTGCGTGCGACTGGCATGAATCTGGCCGCACCCTCGGCCAACAAAAGCGGCGGCATAAGCCCGACACGCGCCGAGCATGTGCTGGACAGTCTTGGAGATGCGGTGGCTATGATATTGGACGCTGGGCCATGCCTTGCTGGATTGGAGTCGACTATTGTCGCGGTGCGAGAACGCGGCTGGCAAATATTACGGCCTGGACCAGTTACCCAAGAGGAATTAGCCCGAATAGCGGGCTCTCCACCCATAGCTGTGAGCGACATGAAAATCGAGGCGCCCGGACAGTTGGCGAGCCATTATTCGCCGGTGAAGCCTTTACGGCTGAATGCGTCGACCGCCAATGCGGACGAGTGGCATATCGGCTTTGGCGAGGTGCCGGGCGATGACAATTTGTCTCCGAGCGGCAATCTTGTCGAAGCTGCGGCGCGGTTGTTCGACTGTCTTCACAAGGCGGATGCCAGCAAGGGAAATGCTATTGCGGTTGCCCCAATCCCGCAAAAAGACATTGGCGAGGCGATCAACGACCGCTTGTCGAGGGCGGCGGCCTGATGCGTTATTGGTTAGCGGCTATTGGCGCGTTGTTGGTGGCTTTTCCAGTGCATGCAGTTCCGGACGCAGCCGACATCGCCGACTACCGCGCGCTTATTGCGCAAGACCTGCGACTGGCGACCATTGGCTACAGCTTAGCCCTTGCCAATCGCTCGTTTTGCAAGAGACAAGAGCGCAATCCCGGTTGGGTCATTCACGACGTGGCACAATATTCAGATGTTAAATCGGCGCGTGCTGCTTTTGCATTCGCAGAGCCGATGGCAGTCGCTGCCGTGGTACCGTCCGGTCCGGCTGCACTTGCAGGCATCGTATCCGGTGACGGCTTGGCGGCAATTGGCGGAAACATTCTCGATTTGACTAATGAACCTGATGAACAGCCAACATACAAACGCGTTCTGCAAGTAAAGGCCTTGGCGAGCCAGTTGCTTGCGGTTTCCGGCAATTTGCCGTTGACGTTAGTGCGTAACCAACAAAGACTTACAAAGGTGTTGGAACCACCGCTGGTTTGTGCCAGCGACTTTCAGGTCGATCCCAACAGCAATCTCGATGCCGGTGCCAATGGTTCAATCGTGCGCGTGACATCTGCAATGATGGAATATGTTGCGAATGACGATGAACTGGCCGCTGTTGTTGCGCATGAATTGGCGCATAACCTGCTTGTGCATCGCATTAGGTTGAGCGCCGTTAAACGGCGCAAGATGCAGGCGACATTAGCCACGGAGATCGAAGCCGACCGTCTTTCAGTTTGGCTGATGACCAATGCCGGGTATGACCCGAAAGCCGCACTTCGGTTTTGGAAACGCTACGGCAAGCAATATGGCCTGGGGATATTTACCGAAGGCACACACCTCCGTTGGAAAAGACGGGTCGCTATCATGCAAAGCGAGATCGACCTGATGGCTAAAACGGAGGTGACCGATGGCGGCCTGCCTCCACCTTTGCTGGCCGGTCAATAGGCCACCGTCCACAACAAAATTCAGTTGCATAACAGGATGCTGTTTCATCCTGCACATTCTTGGCCTATCACAAAAGTGAGCGAGAAGTAGGGGAGGGTGATTTGCCCATATCGGCGAGAATTTTAGTCGGGTTGCTTCCGCTTACTCTTGTCGTTGGCTGCGGCGGTGAAAAAGCGGCGACCAAAACCGCCGCCGACGAAATCTTTCCCGTCGAGGTTATGACTGTGCAGCAGGAAAGCCTGCGGCGAACACTGAACGCTGTTGGCACCGTCAGATATCGCCGTGAAGCACCGCTTGGCTTCACTACGTCGGGAAAAGTTGCGAGCGTGCGCTTCAATGAAGGCGACTTTGTAAAGCGTGGCGCGTTGTTGGCCGCACTCGATACAACATTGGTCGGTGCTGATTTAAGCGTGGCTTCTGCAGAACGGGACCGTGCGCGGTCTGAGCTTGAGCGAATTCGATCGCTTTATAGCGACGGCTGGGTGACCAAGGCACGCTTTGAGGCGGCCGACGCAACGTATAAATCGTCCGAAGCGCGGGTAAGGCAGGCGGGTTTTGCTAGCGGCACGGCGCAGCTTTATGCCCCTTCCAGCGGCGTCGTACTAACCCGTAATGTAGAACCCGGCCAGATCGTGAGCGCTGGAACGCCAGCGTTGATCTTGGGACAGGGCGATGAAGGCTTCGTTTTTCGCGTGCCAATCATTGACCGTGACGCATCATTACTGCGTGTCGGGATGGCTGCAGACATCAAAATAGCGTCATTAGACAGCCCGCCGATAACGGCGACGATTTCCGAAATAGAGGGTCGCGCAAACGAGGCGACGGGCGCGTTTACTGTTCAGTTTCGGCTCGCAAACCGGCCGCGACTGCGTTCCGGGCAGATCGGCACCGCCCGCATTAACATGCCCGCTGCCAACAACGGCTCGCTTCAGATACCGACCAGCGCATTGTTCGGCGTGCGCACCGGCGAGGGGCTGGTTTACGTCGTTGGTGACAAAAACCGCGTCGAGACACGTAATGTCGTCATTGAGCGGGTAGGCGACAGTTTTGTCATCGTGACCGGGGGGATCAAGCCCGGCGACCGGCTTGTGACATCGGGCGCAGAGAAATTACGCACAGGCTCGCGTGTCCGTCCGGTGACGACAGCAAAATGATTGGGGCTAAAGCATTGGGACATCGCTCGGCATGAAAATAGCCGAGATCGCAATCCGCAAATGGCAGCTGACGTTGGTGCTGTTCACGCTTCTCATCGCGCTTGGCTATTCGGCGCTGACATCGATACCGCGCGCAGTCGATCCGCATTTTCCCTTGCCGGTCGTGGTCGTGCTTGCCGGACAGCCGGGCGCCGATGCCGCCGAGATCGAACAAACGATCGTAAAGCCAATCGAAGAGATCATGCAGGGGCTGGAGGATGTTGAGGAAATCAACTCGACCAGCAACGACGGTAGCGCTGTCATCCGTGCGCAGTTCGACTGGTCGGGCGATCCTGACCAGTATTTCAACGATGCGGTAAGGGAAATAACCGCAATCCGATCGCGACTGCCAGCCGATCTGGCGCGGCTGGAGTTTCGCAAGGTCAGGACGACAAACGCTGCAGTTGTACAGATCGCTTTGGTCAGCAAAACCGCCAGTTGGCGGCGGATGGACAAATATGCGCAGGACATTAGTGAAGCATTTTCGCGCTTTCAAGATGTTCGCGCCACCGAAACTGCAGGCCTTCCCCAGCCTGAGATTACCGTTGCCATCGATTCCGGGCGA
>JBKJLZ010000167.1:0-8081 GCA_046596705.1 Sphingorhabdus sp.
GGACGGACTGCGACGCCAAGCTTTACCGCCGCCCACACGCTGCCGAAAATGCCGAGTTGCTTGCCGACAAAGAGACCCAGCGCGATACCCAACGGCAATGGCGCTGCCAGCGACGACAGGCCGACGCCATCCAGTGAAACCCCAGCATTGGCAAAGCCGAACAAAGGCACGACAAAAAAGGCAACGGGCTTAACGAGCGCATGCTCCAACCGGTGCAGCGCCGAGTCTTCGGCGTCGGGCGCAGCTACGGTCCGGCGAAACGGAATGGCGAATGCGGCCATTACTCCTGCGATGGTGGCGTGAACGCCTGACAATAAGGTCGCGTACCACAACAGTGCCGCGAGAATCAGATAGGGCCAGAGCGCATTCACCTTGAAGCGGTTCAATGCCATCATCGCTAACCAGATAACTGCCGCTGAGACCAGCGCCGTAATCTTGAGTTCGGCCGTATAAAATAAAGCAATGATGGCAACCGCGCCCATATCATCGACAATCGCCACCGTGGTCAGAAACAGCTTCAACGACGTCGGCGCGCGGCTGCCCAATATTGCAAGCACACCGATAGCAAACGCAATGTCGGTGGCGGCTGGAATCGCCCATCCGCGAACGAGCGCCGGATCTCCCCCTGCGACCATCAGATAAATCGCGGCTGGCACAATCATCCCCGCCGCTGCGGCAATCACCGGGAGTCGGCGGTCGGCCCATGTAGACAAGTGCCCGTCGACAAATTCGCGTTTGATCTCCAGCCCGACAAGAAGAAAGAAAATTGCCATCAGTCCGTCGTTGATCCACAGATGCACCGTCATTGGACCAAGCTTCGGCGTCAGCTCGGGGCCAATGACAGCATGAACAAAGTGGAAATAATCCGCGGCAAGGAAAGAATTGGCCGCAAGCATTGCCAGTGCTGCCGCAGCCATTAACAATATTCCTCCAGCCGCTTCGCTTGCCAAAAATGCGCGCAACGCAGACGTGCGTGCGAAAGATGTGTTCGACTGGGTCATAGCAAATGCTTATGCGCTTTGCATAACAGCAGTTCAAGCAATGCGCTGAGTCGATTGCCAAAATTGTTGCGTTTACCGATAATGCTGGTCTATTGTTTGTAAACAAAGGCATTTTACACGATTAGTCGGACCAGACTGCCCATGATACAATCGGTTGCACAGCGGTGAGAAAAACCGATCAGTTTCCCAAACTGACCGAAGGCCAAAAGATGTGCCTTAGACTTGTGGACGAACATCATACGTCGAAAGAAATCGCTCGCATCCTAGGCATTTCGCCCTTCACCGTCGATCAGCGACTGGACGCAGCAAGACGGAAGCTGAACGCCAGCAGCAGGCGTGAGGCGGCAAAAATATTCATCGAGCTCGACGAGAACATATCCCAACCATTGGTATACGAACCGCAGCCGGTTGAGCCCCACGCTATAACGGCTAGCTTGTCCGAACCTCCCAACCGGGTGGAGCAGATATTTTCGCGGGTTTCTTCGGTCATGTCTGTTCCACCCATTGGGGGGCAACGTCATGAGTTATCCAAAACAAAAATCATTGTGCAATCACTCAATATTGCTTTTTTTAGCACACTTGTGATCGCGACCGTTGCCATAGTCTTGATGGGAACAATGCGACTGTTCGGATAAATTGCGGCGCAATTAGTCGTCGGTGCCGGGGGGTGCCGGGGGCCACGGGTCGAAGCTGAGTTGCATGTGGATATATAAGAAATTGGGAACAACTCGCCGGTCTATTGGATCGCAAACGGCGGGTTCGGGGCTGCATGGTCGGTTCTTCGGAACAGGCCAAGCATGAGCTCGATACCTGTAATATTCAACATCATCCTGCTGATCTGTGTCGCCTACGCCTCGTTGGCTGGTGGCAAAACGGGGATCGGGGGTTCAATCATTTTCATTGCCGCAACGCTGCTGACTATTGCCGCGAACCGGGCTGATCCTGATTGGGGCGACACAGCATATGGCATATTCGCCGTAGATATCGCGTGCATGGCCGCGTTGGCGGTAGTCGCGCTGGCAAGCAACCGGTTTTGGCCTATTTGGGCGCTCGGCTTCCAGATTTGTGCCGTCGGAACGCATATCGCAACGACATTGATGCCAGAAATCGTTCCACGTGCGTATCAGGCGTTAGCGACGTTTTGGAGCATCCCGATACTGTGGGTGATGGTCGTCGGGACGCGTCGCGATCGGCGTTACGAAATCAAATTAAAAGAGGATTTGCTGCGAGCCGCCGGACACCGTTGATTTCATCATCAACGCGATCCCAACTTTTGCACATGCACTCCGGGGAGGGGAGTTTCAGTGAGCTATTTGATTTCGTTGCTTGAACTGTTCCAACATGAGCTGCTGCTTTTTGGCGCGTTCTGGCTACTGATGGGAGCCATTGACGACGCCCTGATCGATTTGATCTGGATAGTCCGGCGCGTATACCGTCAGCTAAAATACTACCGGGTGCAGCAACCCATGTCAGCCGACGATCTGCCACCCCCCTACCGTCCCGGCTTGCTTGCCATTTTCGTGCCAACATGGCGCGAGGCTGATGTGATCGGCACAATGCTGGCGCGTTGCGGCGAAAATTGGCAAAGCGGAAAGACGGATTACAGGATTTATGTCGGTTGCTATCCCAACGACGCCGAGGGAATCGCTCAAGTGGAAACGGCGGGTTTGCAGAACCCGCGTATCCGCTTGGCCGTGCTTGCCCATAATGGCCCGACGACCAAAGCAGACTGCCTTAACGCTATTTGGCAAACATTGTGGACCGACGAACTAGCTGAAGGCTTCAAGGCAAAAGCGGTCATATTGCATGACGCCGAAGACGCGGTCCATGCACGTGAACTGGATATTTTCGACCGGCTAATCGAGAAATGCGGCGCGGTGCAGTTGCCAGTCATTCCGATCCGGGCGTCCAGATCGCGCTGGATCAGCGGTCACTATTGCGATGAGTTTGCCGAGGCGCACGGCAAGACGATGGTAGTGCGAGAGGCAATTGGCGCGGCTTTACCGCTTGCCGGTGTTGGCTGTGCGATCGACCGGAACTTGTTGGGCCGCATTGCGCTCAATAATGAGGGACGCCCCTTCGATTGTGGCAGTCTGACAGAAGATTATGAGCTCGGGCTTCATATCGGAGCATTGGGCAATCGTACGATCATGGCCAGGATAACAGACGCGAGCGGCGAACTGGTCGGCACAAGAGCATATTTTCCCGACACGCTCGATGCATCGGTCAGGCAAAAGGCCCGGTGGTTAACCGGCATCGCGCTTGCCGGGTGGGACCGGCTCGGCTGGCAGGGCAAGCTTGCCGAAAAATGGATGCGCTTACACGACCGGCGGTCGATTTTTGCCGCGATGGTGCTGGTCATTGCATATATTTGCATCGTGCTGACCGCACTGCTCGCGATCTTATATGTCTGCGGTTTTCATCAGCCCAAACCGCTGCCCGATCTGCTTGTAACGGTGTTGGCAATCAATGCAGGCTTTCTGCTTTGGCGAGTGGCAGTGCGCGCCGCATTCGTTAGGGCAATTTATGGGCCGACCGAGGCGTTATTGTCGGTACCGCGTGGCTTCATTGCCAACATAATCGCGATCATGGCCGCCCGGCGTGCCTGCATCGCCTACGCCCGGCATTGTTTCGGCGCGCCATTGGTCTGGGACAAAACCACTCATCATAGAATACCCGAGGCTGTATCACCGCATGACTAGTTTTAAAGGGCGACATCTGGGCTTTCTTGCGGCGCTGTTCGTAGGCTGGGCCTCTGCGCGCATTATAATCATCGACCAGGATGGCGCTGATCAAGATCGGCGGGTGACGGCTATTGCCGCGCGCCCAGTCCCTGCCGATACAACAGCCGGGCAGCTGGGGACAATCGCGGTAATGGCTGGGCTCCACCGGCCTTGTTGTTTGCAACCGGTTCGATTGAATGGGCAGGACATTATACCGGCGCGATCCATAGAAAAACGAGCGTTGGTTGAGCTTCTTACACAGGACATAGCGACGACCGTCGCGAGCGGTCCCAGACAACCGCCAATTGTTCAACTAACGAGCGCCCGGCCGGCCGGTTCCTCGGCGAATGACTCTGTCACATCTCCCGCGCGCCCGCTTGCTCGCGGCCGTTCGCTTCGGGCCGATGTATATGCTTACAGCTTTTGGCGAGCTGGTGACGGTGAAAGTGCGCTGGCGGCAGGCGGACAATATGGCGGAAGCCAGAGCGGAGTGATTGCCACCTTTTCCCTTCAACGCGCTGGCGACGTGGAGAAGCCTCAAGTGCTTGCCCTGCTTGTTCGAGCGGCAGTCGCCCACGACAATATCGACGAGCGCGAAGTGGCGCTTGGCGTCCGCTGGCGGCCAATCGAGAATGTGCCGGTCAGTTTTACCGCCGAACGCCGGTTCAGGCATGACCGCAAGGACGCTTTCGCAATCTATGCGGCGGGCGGTGTAAGCGACGTTCGGTTGCCGCTGAATTTACGTGGCGAAAGCTTTGCTCAAGCAGGCGTGGTCGGTGGTGAACAGTCCGGGCCATTTTTCGATGGATTTGTCCGCGTCGATCGCAAGCTGCCGGTCGCACAAGGTTTAGAAATCCATGCTGGTGCGGGGGCTTGGGCGGGTGGCCAACGCGACGCTGCGCGGCTCGACATCGGGCCATCGCTGCGAACCGACATTCGGGTCCGCGAAATAAGCCTTCGCCTCAACCTCGATTGGCGATTCAGGGTGGCTGGGAATGCAGCCCCCGGCAACGGTCCTGCGATCACTCTATCCACCGGATTTTAGAGGCCAGCCTTTATCGCGCCATGAAAAGGCGTTAGGCTTCCCATGAAGACATGGACATTTACCTCCCCATAGCCAATTTGTCGGTCAACGCGTTCGTCATCATCCTGTTGGGTGGCGCGGTCGGTGTCCTGTCCGGCATGTTCGGGGTCGGCGGCGGTTTCCTGACTACGCCATTGCTCATTTTTTACGGCATTCCCCCCGCCGTCGCAGCGGCATCGGCATCGACTCAAGTGACCGGGTCAAGCGTTTCGGGCGTATTCGCTCACATGAAACGCGGCGGGGTGGATTTTCAAATGGGCGGCGTGCTGGTCGTCGGCGGCATCTTCGGAACGCTTGCCGGCGCTGTACTATTCGAACTGCTCGAACAGCTTGGGCAGATCGATACCGTCATCAATGTGCTATATGTCCTCATGCTCGGCAGCATCGGCGGCTTGATGGCCAAGGAAAGTCTCGGCAGCGTCCTCGCCATTCGCTCTGGCAAGCCGCTACGGCCACGCAAAAGACGCCATCACCCGCTGGTCGCCAACCTACCGATGCGCTGGCGTTTCTATAAATCGGGCCTCTATATTTCGCCGCTTGCGCCGCTCATTCTTGGTTTCGTGACCGGCATCATGACGATGCTGCTCGGCGTTGGTGGCGGCTTCATAATGGTCCCGGCGATGCTTTATCTTTTGGGGATGGGCGCTCAGGTCGTGGTCGGCACGTCGCTGTTCCAGATATTGTTCGTTACAATGTCCTCGACGATGATGCACAGCCTGACGACCAAAGCTGTCGATATCGTCCTTGCGGTGTTCTTGCTCATCGGCAGCGTCGTTGGCGCTCAGGTCGGTGCGAAGCTGGCGCAGCGGATGAAGCCTGAATATCTTCGGCTGTTCCTGGCTGGGATCGTCCTGCTGGTGGCATTCCGGATGGCGCTCGGCCTTGGTTGGCGACCCGATGAAATCTACACGGTACAAGCGCTGTGATCCGTCAGCTGATCCTTGCTTTGATGCTCCTGTCTCCTGCGGCTGCAGTTGCGCAGAATGTGCCAAAGCTCGTGCCCGATGTGTCGCAGCGGCAGATCAATATCCAGTCTGGCTTTACCGGCGCTGAAATGCTGCTGTTCGGAGCGATCATTTATCCGCGCGGGGTCGCGCCAGCCGGGCAAGTTGATGTAGCCGTCGTCCTCCGCGGTCCAACCCGTGCCGTCACCTTGCGTGAAAAACAGAAGGTCGCCGGTATCTGGATAAACGCCGACAGTACCGATTTCCGATCAGTTCCCGCTTATTATGCCATCGCATCATCCCGGCCATTGGCCGATATTGTCGATAGCAAGACTGCCGCAATCTACGAGCTTGGCCTCGATAAGTTACAGTTGTCGCCCACTGGCGAGCTCGACGCAAAAGAACAACGCCGCTTTGTCAGCGGATTGGTTGAATTGAACCGCAAAAATGGACTGTTTCGCCAACAATCTGGCACGGTCGAAATTACCGACCAGGTTCTCTACCGCGCGCGGCTAACTATACCGTCGAGCGTGCCCGTCGGGCTTTATACAGCAGAGACACTATTGATCCGCGACGGACGTATCATCGTTGCCGACGATAATGTCGAAATCAGGATCGACAAAACCGGGTTCGAGCAGTTTGTCACCGTATTGGCGCAAAACTACTCGCTGTTTTACGGGGCGATGGCGGTTATTATTTCGCTGATGCTTGGCTGGTTTGCAGGTTTTGTGTTCCGCCGACTGTAAGCGGATTGCGCTACAACATCGTAAATAATTCTTTACCTTCCGGCTCTACTCCTCGGCTCTCAATTCAAGAGGGGCATTCGGTCAATGGATATCGCGGACGGTCGTCAATTTTCAGGATCGCAACCGGTGGGGAATGGTGGTTCGGTTTCACTCGCTCCCGATGTACCTCGGGCCTCGCCTGTCGCTGCCGCGCCTACCAACATGTTGCACCATATCGGCTTCGTGATGGAAATTGCCGGGTCCGGGTCGCAGGTCACGCTCGACGCGGCGCGGCTTCACGAACTGGTTTCGCACAGTGATCCAAGCATCGCGATGGCGGGCCAGGTCGGCAGCCAGATCAAGATCCGTGTAGGTAGCACCTGGTTGCTGGCCAGCATTCGAACGCAGAAGATGCATGAGAGTGATCACGGCGTCATTATGGCCGCGGTCGACTTTCTGGGCGAAGGCGACGAAGAACGGTTAACCGGAAAAATCCACAATTTCCGTCGCGGCGTCACTCGCTATCCAGTTCCGGGTTCTGAAGTGTTCGCGGTATCGAGTCCTGACATGAAGCAGGTTTACGCTGCTGATTCCCGAGCCCACGTCGAAATCGGCACGGTTTTTCCGACAAAGGATATTCGCGGCGCGCTCTATGTCGACGCAATGCTCGGCAAACATTTCGCGCTCTTGGGTTCGACCGGTACCGGTAAATCGACCAGCGCTGCCTTGATCCTGCATAAGATCTGCGACCTGGCCCCCGAAGGTCATATCGTCATGATCGATCCTCACGGCGAATATTCAGCCGCGTTCAAGGGCAATGGTGCGCTCTTCGACGTCAACAACCTCGCCATGCCGTATTGGATGATGAATTTTGCCGAACATTGCGAAGTCTTCGTCACTTCCAACGGCGACGACAAACAAATGGACTGCGACATTCTCGCCAAGTGTCTGTTGCAAGCGCGCAGCAAGAACCGGATTGCCGAGACCATTGGCAAGCTGACCGTCGATGCGCCCATCCCCTATCTGCTGTCGGATCTGACCAACATCATCCAGAACGAAATGGGCAAGATCGACAAGGCGAGCACCTCGGCGCCGTTCATGCGGCTGAAGGGCAAGATCGACGAATTGAAAAACGATCCGCGCTATAATTTCATGTTTTCGGGGATGCTGGTCGGCGACACCATGACTGACTTTATCGGCAAGATCTTCCGTCTACCATCGGGCGGCAAGCCGATTTCGATCATCGACGTTTCTGGCATGCCGTCGGATATTACCGCGACCGTGGTTGCCGTGCTGTCGCGTCTGGTTTTCGACTACGCAATCTGGTCGCGCAACGAGCCGCAGCGGCCTATCCTGCTCGTCTGCGAAGAAGCGCACCGTTATATTCCGTCCGACCGCGTTTCAAAGGCGAGTGCGGTACGTACGATTCTGGAGCGGATCGCCAAGGAAGGCCGTAAATACGGTGTCTCGCTTGGTTTGATCACTCAGCGCCCGTCCGATTTGGCAGAAGGCGTGCTGTCGCAGTGCGGCACGATCATCTCGATGCGCCTGAACAACGACCGCGACCAGGCCTTTGTCCGCGCCGCAATGCCCGAAGGTGCGCG
>JBKJLZ010000182.1:0-2902 GCA_046596705.1 Sphingorhabdus sp.
GCGTGTGACAAAGGCATAGGCGCGGCGTGTAATGCGTTGGGTGTCATGGTCGGCTCCGGAAAGGGGTTTGTAAAAGACGGCCAGATTATGAAGCGGTTTTTTGAACAAGCGTGCGACCGCAGCAGCGCCACGGGTTGCTATAATCTGAGCAACATGTTGAGCGCAGGTGCTTTAATCCCCGCCGACAAAGCGGCCGCTCAAAAGGCAAAACAGAAAGGCGCGGCAATCGATGCGCAAGCGGGCGGTTCGCCGCGGTGACAGACTCAGTGTTCATTCGTTCTTCGAGATATGCGTGTTCTGAAAACGCGAACCGATCGTGTCGGTTGCAGTTTTTTTGAAGCCCAGTAAGCGCTCGTTTTTCCATCGTAAGCTCCGATGTTTTTATAGCTCGGTCGTTACTTGTGTTTCGGGTCAGCTTCCTAACACGTGCTAGCACATCGCAAGTATTGCACATTTGCGACATTCGAGTGATGGGCAGCCCACACAGCATAAACGCGAAACCATCGCTTCGTCGCGCTATTAAGCAAGTAACTGAGGCGGGCGTTATAAGAGTTATCAGACGCCCATATGTGCAAAAAAGGGAGCAGTTAAATGTTTCGTTCAATCATCGCTGCAGCGATCACAGTCGCTTTACCGGCAAGCGCAGCAGCGCAGATCAACAACAGTTTCGATGCCAGTCGCATGACAGACAGTCGCGTAACCATTGGCGTCTCCATCCCGTTTGGACAACGCAGCGACGCGCAGGAGCATAAGCCGCGGCTTGAACTGGGTTTTGATCATCGGCGCAACGACCAGTCTCTTCGCGTAACGGGAATTGAACTGCGGAGGCAAGATATCAGCAACGTGCGGATCGGACTGAGTTTGTCCGATGATCCCCATTTGATGCTTAATGGCCGGACAATACCAAAGGCAGACGGTCGCTACAATCTATCGACTATTGCGTGGGTTGGAATAGGAATTGTCGCGACAGCGGGAGTTGGTTATTTGGTTTTGATCGACCTTGTCGAGGGTGATTGTTGTGAATAGTGACAGCTTATCATTGATTCATTTGGGTCGAATTACGGCGTCGCCAAAAATGCGTTCCGGCTGCAACCAGCATCAACAAGAGTGACAATTTGGTCACGAGCGGGAACATTAGACACGCAAATAACAACAGCCAAAATACCAGCCCTACGGTTCGAATGGCGTATTTGCCTGATCTATCGCGAAACCAGACTATAGCCGCTGCAACTGCGAGGCCTATGGCAACCGGGATATAAAGAAAGCTGAATATAAAAAGCCAGAATGAGGTAAACATGACGTATAATGTGCCGCTAATATCTATGCCGGCTACAATGCAAGGATCGGCAAAGGCTTCATTTACTGTGCAACCATAGGCATCCGCAATTGCCGATGCAAAATAGGCCGAGATGAACGGGGCAATTACAATTGTAGCCGCAAGGACGGAAGATAATGCTAGGGCTTTATAAAGACGCATGATGGCTATTCCTGAAGTGAAGCGATTGTGTGTAAGTCGTCAAGCCGTAGTCGCAACGCGGTGTCGGATAAGCGCGCGTCACTTACCATCAACCTCAGCAACAACGTCGTTGGTTAATTCCCAACAATTATTGTTTTTGTTAAAGATCAAATAACCGGGTGGGCCTTCGGTACTGATGATTTCGCCCAGACTATCGCCCTCGCCAAGGTCATTATAAGTCGCGGCTATCCAATCCAGACGAACCCCGCCTTTGCCATAAGGCTGCGTCTCCACCTTCAAAGGCACCGATCCCGATGCAACGTCCGCGGACCCCCTAACGATAAAATGATAATCCATCATCTCGAGCGGAATAGGTCCATAATGCCGCCCTTTTACTCGCTTGGTCTTGCCTAAGCGGGTTACCCTTACAACTTCTGCCGTGTATTGCTTTTGGACGTTTTCGGAGCGAACGAACGCTTCGAGAAACATCCCAAATTCTCCAGATTTGCAGGCTCCCCTTGCCTGCGCTTCCCAGCTTAGATCAGGCTTGGAGTATGCCGGTGCCGCTAATCCTTTGTTTGGCGATACAAGGACAAGAAGAGCTAACGCAGAAAGCCGAAAGCTCATTTGCTAGCCTCCATTTAAATTACCCTCATACGGACCTTCATAAACGCTGTCCTCTATAAGTCGCCAACATGTATCGGTCGGTTCAAAAATCAGATAGCCTGGCAAACCATAGGTTCCGATGATTTCAGCTTCACCTTCTGCATCGTTGTCAACGCCGCCATAGCGAACGCGTACCCAATCAATCCGGTACTTGTCGCCCTGGCTTTGGTTGAACGTGAGACGCACGTTTTCTACGTTAGGCCCAGCACCTTCCGAGTTCTTCGATATAAATCTGTAGTCCTGCATTGCGATGGGGAAATCGAAATAACGAGCACGAGGCAACCGTCGAACTTCACCTTTGGTTGATAACGTTATCGGATCCGCAGTGTATAAATCACGAACTGCTGCTGATCGTACAAACGCTTCGAACAGCGATTTGAACTCCCGGTTTTTGCAAGCGTTCGCCGCTTGGTCTATCCAGTTTCGGTCATTCTCGGTTAGAATTCGCTTCGGCGCATCCTGCGCGCCATCTGTGCCTGCAGTATTGGCGGTCTGTTTTGTTGCCGTGGATTCCATTTGTTGCGGCTTTATTGCAGCGACATCCGATCGGTCCCCGCCCTGCTCAGCACTCTGATCAGAGCAAGCGCTTACCATTGCAAATGCCAAGGCGAATGCAGTCAAACGAGGCGTAGAGGCGTTCATTTGATGCTGTCCTCAGTAAAAAATTTCAGTCCCGCACCTGACTGAATACTCACTTCCGCTGCAAGCCCCAGTATGTCCTAGTACATCAAAATTATTGCAATCGTTCGCATCACTGGCTAGTAAAGTATAAGTCGATAG
>JBKJLZ010000267.1:0-2539 GCA_046596705.1 Sphingorhabdus sp.
TTGACTTCTCGGTTATAGCCACCGCGCCAATGCGAGCAGGCAAAAAACTTCCAACCAATCTCAATTTCGTTGGACGTTTTTTGCCTGCTCGCATTGGCGCGGTGGCTATAACCGAGAAGTCAAGGCGCTCATGCTGCGCCACATCTTTACTCATGTCGGCACGGTTGTTTTCCAGATTGGAGCGACGAATTTTAGGTCAAGACTGCGGTAGAGCGGCTTGGGGCTAGGCACACAAAAAGTTTTGGCCGTGAAAACGGTGGTCGCATCGACGATTACGTTTTGTACAAACTGACCTGCGCCGACGCACAATCCGGCGCACTTTCGCAGGAGTTGAAATGACCGAGGAAAGCAAGATCGAGCGCAATTTTTGGCGGTATTGGATTGGTGGCTTGCTCTTGCTGGCAATCATGATTGCGATGAACCCAATGTTCGTAAACGACGTTTCGCCGTGGGGAATTAGGGATCACCAATCGGCAAATAGTGCCGCACGCGTCGACGCAATTCAGTCGGCTTGGCAAGCTGCTGGCGTGATGGATTTTGCACGCCTGGGAATGGCGCTCGATCTGGTATATATCGCGGTCTATTCATTCGGAGCTTATTGCGGCGGACGGATGTTTTATGCCTCAGGAAAGCCGGCGTTGCGAAGGCTTGGCTGGATGATCATCGCCGCCGCGATTATCCTGTGTTTTGCCGACTATATCGAAACCATCTGCCAATTCATTCAGGCGTTGCAGTTTAGGGGTAGCGACCTGCTTGCAAGTATTGCCGCTAACGCGCAGCCAATAAAGTCAACGGCGTTCCTGGTCAGCTTTTTTGGTGTGCTGGCTGCACTTTTCATGCGACGAAATTCACGTCACTCCGCTTGACGAAGGCGTATCAAAGTTTCACCATTGCGCCATAATATTTTGCTTAGGAGCGCACCGCCCATGAAAAATCTCGTCTCTATTGCCGCGTTGGCGATTGCCACCTTATCGATACCGTCGATTGCAGCCGCCCACGATGCAATGCCTGCAGCCATGGCGCCGCCGACCGTTGCCGACGCCGAAGCGTTTCTTAGCAAAGCGGAAAAAGACCTGTTCGATTTTTCCGTGGAGGGGGCGAAGGTCTCGTGGATTAATGCCACCTACATCACCGACGACACCGATGCGTTGGCTGCAAGATATGGTGAGATTGGCACGGAGAAAGCCGTCCAATATGCGCTTGAAGCGGCGAAGTATCAGAATGTTGCGGGGCTTTCAGTAGAGACCAAGCGCAAGCTTGATATATTGCGTGGCGGACTGGTCTTACCTGCACCGACCACGCCGGGCGCCGCAAAGGAACTCTCCGAGATCGCGACCAAGCTGAACTCGGCTTATGGCAAGGGTAAGGGCACGCTGAAGGGCCAGCCGATCAACGGTTCGGACATCGAAGCGGCGATGGGCACCAACCGGAATCCTGAAGAATTGAAGGAGATGTGGACGAGCTGGCATGACATGGTCGGCGCGCCGATGAAGGATGATTATGCCAAGATGGTCGGTATCGCCAATGATGGCGCGGAAGAACTCGGCTTTGCCAATGTCGGTGCGATGTGGCGCTCAGGCTATGACATGCCAGCGGACGATTTTGCCAAGCTGACTGACAAGTTATGGCTCGAAGTAAAGCCGCTTTATGACGAACTCCACACCTACGTCCGCAGCAACCTCAACAAGAAATACGGCGATGCGGTGCAGGCGAAAACCGGTCCGATTCGCGCCGACCTGCTCGGCAATATGTGGGCACAGGAGTGGGGCGATATTTATGATCTCGTTGCTCCTCCTGGCTCGGGTGATATTGGTTTCGACATCGGCGAATTGCTGACCGCGAAGAAGGTCGACGAGGTTGGCATGGTCAAGATCGGTGAGGGCTTTTTCTCCTCACTTGGCTTCGACCCGTTGCCTGCCAGTTTCTACGAACGCTCACAGTTCGTGAAACCGCGCGACCGAGAAGTCGTCTGTCATGCTTCGGCGTGGGATCTCGATAACAAGGACGATCTTCGGATCAAGATGTGTATCAAGATCAACACTAACGATTTCGTGACGGTCCATCACGAGCTAGGCCATAATTATTACCAGCGCGCCTATAACAAACAGGATCTGCTGCATTTGAACGGTGCCAATGACGGTTTTCATGAAGCCATCGGCGATGCAATTGCGCTTTCAATCACGCCCGAATATCTTGTGCAGATTGGCCTGCTTGACGAGTCAAAGGTGCCTAGCGCGGATAAAGACACCGGGCTGCTGCTGCGTCAGGCGATGGACAAGGTGGCATTCCTGCCGTTTGGTTTGTTGGTCGACAAATGGCGCTGGGGCGTGTTCGATGGGTCGATCAAGCCTGCGGATTACAACACCGCATGGACGGGTCTACGCAGGCAATATCAAGGCATCGTACCACCAGTCGAACGGCCCGCCAACGCATTCGATCCGGGTGGCAAATATCACGTTCCTGGCAACACACCTTATACCCGCTATTTTCTCGCGCGCATTCTGCAGTTTCAATTTTACAAGGCTGCGTGCGACACTGC
>JBKJLZ010000040.1:0-10203 GCA_046596705.1 Sphingorhabdus sp.
CAATTCGGCTTCGATAAGCGTTTCGGGCAATGCTGCACAGTTCATCGTTACGAGCGGACCGCCCCAACGCGAACTCAATCGGTGCAGCCGTTCCGCTATAAGCTCTTTTCCTGTTCCGCGCTCCCCAACAACCAGTACCGGCCGATTGAGCGGTGCCGCCCGGCTGGCCCGTTCAACCGCATCGAGGAAGGCCGAAGACTGGCCGATAAACTGACTGTCGCGTTCCATTTTCAATGTTTGGCATATTTCACCATGTAATAGCAATAAATACTACGGAACGCCGGCTGAATGCGCATAATTTTCGCGAAGTTGTGCGGTTTTTCGAAATTGGCATGGATACTGCATGACCTATTACAAACGGGCAATGTCCGGCACGCAAAGAAGGGAAAACAAAATGAGCCAAGGAACAAAATCATCGGAAACCGGAAGCCGCCTCTGGGTTGCGGTCGCTTTGTCGATGACAATGATCTTCACGAGCTATGCCATCTCGGTTCTGGACCATCAGAAAGACCCACAGTTCAATGTACACTCAAATTCCCAACGGCCAATCGTTGTCAGCTATCTTGCCTGACACGGTGGGCCGGCGACCGGGGCGCTCCAGCTCCCCCTCAACCCCGGTCGCCCCCTATTCTAGTTACGATCGCAGTTTCAAACGGAGTTTTCCAATGGGCATATTTTCAAGAACCCGCGACATCATAGCCGCCAACGTAACCGATCTACTCGACAAATCGGAAGATCCGGCGAAGATGATCCGTATGATCATCCTCGAAATGGAGGAAACGCTTGTTGAAGTCCGTGCGTCAGCTGCTCGCACGATTGCCGATCAGAAAGAACTGCGCCGCCATATCGTGAAGCTCGACAATTTGCAGCTCGACTGGACAGAAAAAGCGCAGTTGGCGCTGTCGAAAGATCGCGAAGACCTTGCAAAAGCAGCCTTACTCGAAAAGCGCAAAGCAACGGATATGGCTGACCAGTTAAAGGCCGAAGTCGATGTGCTTAACGATGCGTTGAAAGCATCCGAAATCGATATTGCGAAGTTGCAAAAGAAACTGGCCGACGCGCGCAGCCGCCAAAATGCTTTGATGACTCGTCTCGAAAGTGCTGAGAACCAGGTGAAGCTGCGTACGATGTACAATGGCGACAAGGTTCGCGAGGCTTTTTCCCGATTTGATGTGCTTGAACGCCGTGTCGATGAAGCGCAAGGCTATGCCGACGCGCTCGCAATCGGCAGCGAGACCCCCCGGACGCTCGGAGACGAAATCGCCGCGCTTGAATCGTTCGACGTGGTCGACGCCGAATTGGAGGCGATGAAAAAGGCCATGAATGCCGACGCGAAGAAGGGGGATTGAGACTATGGACGACACATTTGGAGTAATTATGGTCGTTTCTGTGTTGTTCATCGGCCTGCCCTGGCTGATCTTGCATCATGTTACCAAATGGAAGACCGCAGCGACACTGACCAACGACGATGAACGCATGCTCGGCGATATGTACGAATTAGCCCGCCGTCTCGAAGAACGCATGGACACGGTCGAACGACTGGTCGAGCAGGACAATCCGGGCTTCAGCCCACGCCGTCTCGATCACGAAGAAGACAGTTATGTTTCCGAAAATATCCGCCGGCTGGAAAGGAACCGCTGAGATGACGACTCATACCAAATTCTATCTCGACAAGCAAAATGCCAAATGGAAAGGCGTCTGCGCCGGGATTGCGGATTATACCGGGGTCGATGTGCTCTGGGTCCGTCTGGCGACAGTGATGCTGACGTTAATGGGCGGGTTCCCGTGGACCTTAATGGCTTATTGGTGCGTCGCTTGGTGGTCCAACCAAAAGCCGGTCCATCTCTATGTCGATCAGGATGACAAGAAATTCTGGCAGGGTGTACGCCAGTCCCCCGCCCGCACCACACGCGATATTCGTTCGAAATTTCGCGAAATTGACAACCGTTTGGCAGACGTCGAACTCTATTATGTGAGCAATAACAAGCAGCTCGCAGACGAAATCGAAAGCCTGCGTTAAGCGCAGCATTGGGGAGGGAAAAACACATGATCACCTTGATCATAATAACCGTGCTTGCCTGGTTCGCTTACCGGCATTTCGCACGGAAGAAACGCGAGGTTAACCGGCGAAATCGGAGCGTGGACTTCCGCAATGCCGAAATCCGTCCAATCACACGCCGTTTGCCGTGGAAGGAACTGCCATGAATTTCGGTGGCGCATCATTCATCGTTGCGATCGTCGTGATCTGCACTGCCGGTTGGATATTCAACAACTGGATACGCGCCCGTCACGGCTATCCGCTTGAAAACGAATGGGGTGGCACAGCTGCGAAAATCGATGTCGACAGCGAACGAAAAATCACATTGCTTAGCGACGAGAATGAAGCGCTCAACGGCAAGATCGGTCATCTGGAGGAACGCATCGCCATTCTGGAGCGGATCGTCACAGATAAAGCTGGTCGACTTTCCGAAGAAATCGAAAATTTGCGCTAACGCGCCTTGGAGGAAACCATGGACCCCGACAATCTCGCAATGATTACCGCCATTGGCCCAATGATTGGCATTGGCATCGTCTCAATCTCGGCTGGTTGGGTTTTAACAACCTGGATGCGGATAAAGAACGGTTATCCGCTTGATGGTGCTTGGGGCCAGGCTGTTTATCCCAAAAACGACCAAGAAGCCTTAGAGCGGGTAAAGCTTCTCAGCCAGGAAAATGCCCAGCTACGTGCCGAACTTGGATCAATCAAAGACCGGCTCGGTAATGTCGAAAAAATCGTCGTCGATGACAGTCATCGTCTAACATCCGAAATCGAGGCCCTACGCGGACCCACAAATTAAAGGGAATTCAATAATGTTCGACGAAATCTGGATTTTGATACCGCTGGCACCATTCATCCTGGGCGGCTTCGCGGTCTGGTCGAAACACAAGCAAAAAGAAATGGAAATGGGTGGCGTTCAGCAACGGCTGCTGGATGATCCCGATGCTGATCGGATGCGGGATGAGATCCGGACACTGAAGGACCGCATCCAAGTACTGGAACGAATCGCGACCGACAACAATTCGGCCAATGACATCAATCGACAAATCGAACAGCTTCGCGACCGCTAAGCGGAAGGGAAGCGTTGAAAGGACGGAACCAATATGCCCCAGGATCCCAATTTCTACATCATAATCGGAGCCTTCGCACTAACCTGCGTTGCGGTGGTATCCACATTGTCACTGCGAGGATGGCGGGACTGGATCGCGCTGAAGCACGCCGAATTGCAGGCAAATCAGCAAGGTGGGGAGATCGCGATGCCATCAACGGCATCGCGGATCGACGTTGCCGACCTAAAAGAACGTGTGAAAAAGCTCGAGGCGATTGCCGCCGGGATTGATCTCTGATCTCATCCGCCATAAGCGCGGTCGCATGACAACGCTGGCCGATATCTTGGACGAGTATCTATTTCTGGAAAGCGATGATCGGTACCGGTTACTGATCGAACTCGGCCGTAATCTGCCGCCAATGCCCGATGCCCTGAAAACCGATGCTACGCTCGTTCGCGGATGTTCGGCAAGTGTCTGGGTCTATGCGGTAACAAGAGACGGCCAGCTTAGTTTTCTCGCCGACAGTAATGCAGCGATCACCAAAGGCATTATCGCGCTGGTCTTAAAAACAGTAGATGACAAATCTGCAGCCGATATCTTGACCACAAAAATTGAAGACGCCCTGATTCCTTTCGACCTTAAAAACCAGCTCAGTTCGAACCGGACGCAGGGGATCCCCAACATGATTTCGCTGATCCGCGAAACCGCAGCGCGGTACGCCGCTTAAACTTTCCACTCCCGCCGTTCTTCAGCGACGCGCAACACGTCATATGCCGCCTGTCCCGCTTGAAATGCCTTTGCGGCATCGGCATTGCCGGGATTTACATCAGGATGGGTAAGTTTAGCGATCTGCCGCCATGCCTTTTTCGCGTCCTCAAAGGTCGAATCGCTGTCGAGCCCCAAGATATCAAGCGCGTGCATTTCATCGCGAGTGCGGCTGCCATCGCCGGAACCTGCCCAGCCATAATGAGCAGCCTCTTTATAGCCCGAAAAATCCCGCTTTTCATCGGCTTCGCGTTGTTCGGCCTCTTCTTTAGTCAACCCTTCGAAATAGTCCCAGCCTCGATTATATTCACCGGCATGTTCCTCGCAGAACATCCACCGGTCCGGACTGTTAGGCGATTTGGGCGCAGGGCAGTTTCCAGCGCTGTTGCATCCATAGCGGTCACACAACCGCACCTGCTGCGCCTCACGCGAGCTCCCATAGCCGCGCCAGCGGGGAAAACCGAAATCATTGCGTGATGAGCGAGCCATGCCGCCCCTTTAGCGACGCCGTGTGGCTAAAGCTAGTGATCGCAAAGGCGAATTATGCGCCAGAAATCGCGCCTCCGCCTGGCATGCTGGAACCAACAAGCCAGAGTACCACGCCAGCAACAAGGACAATCATAACAACGTAAACCAAAACGATCACAACAGTGAAGCCAGCCACCTTTTCTTGCGGCACGTCTAGAACTGCTCTTAAACCCAAATAAATCAGGTAGACGACGAAAGCCAATGTCCCGATTGATAGAAGCAGCCCGACCAGCGGAGCATCTGCTAGAAACGGAGTAACAATGCCAATTAGCCAAGACGGCGTTGAGGCATATGTCATCAATTTAAGGGATTGAACCAGGTCTGATTTACCGTTGAAACTTGGAGAAACCGATTTGACAATCAACGCCATAAGATAGAGCATTCCCAAACCGACTGCGTAACCAACCAATGTGCGCACAATCGTGTCGGCTAACCCCGCAGACATCCCGGCCATCGCAACTGCATCTCGCCCTATGCCCAATATTCCTAGCGCTAAAACTGTCGCAATCGCGGGCAATGCGGCCAAAATCATGGCGTAGCCGGTGAACAGGCCCGACACGGTTGCGGGCTCTTTTGCAATTTCTTCCCATTCGCTTCGTGGATTTAGGAGAATATCTTTTGCGCGATCTGTAATAGACATCGACTAGCCCTCTTCAGAAAATGTGCTTAACGGCCTGAAGAAACACAATTCCGCGTGAATGTAAAACGATGACTCGCTTGAACTAAATGCCAGAGGGTCTGTAAGCCGGGTTCTGTCCTCGCCATAAATGACGATGTGCGACCATTCCTCTACGGACAGTGTTGCCACCGCCCTTTAGCAACCAACCCGGACGACTAGGCAGGAGGATGCCCGACCTCGAAAGGCGCGCCGTCCCTATTCGGTTTTGCTCCCGGTGGGGTTTGCCATGCCGCTCTTGTTACCAAAAGCGCGGTGCGCTCTTACCGCACCGTTTCGACCTTACTATGCCTAAGCATAGCGGTATGATTTCTGCGGCACTTTCCCTTGACCCTTCGACAAGCTCTGGGCCAGCCGGGAGTTACCCGGCACCGTTCCTCGCTGGAGCCCGGACTTTCCTCCCCTATCCAGTTACCCGGATAGCAGCGGTCGCCCGACCCTCTGGCACGGTTCAGTTAGCAGTTCCGTCCTCAGTTTCCAAGAGCAGGCTAAAAAGTATCGCGCGGCATTCGCCGTCGATAACGCCGTCGAGGTTATGAGGCCGAAAACGGCGTTGGAAAGCCACCACCGCGGCCCTGCCGTCAGCAATGCCATAACCATAGCGTTCAAGTGCGAGCAGAAAAGCTGCGTCAGTCCATTCAGGATCGACTAGTTTCTCTTTTGGACGAGCCACCGCAAGCCCAAGCTTTGCCAAGCGCTCCCAGTCGAATAGCTCACCTGGATCTTGTTTACGTGCCGGTGCCACATCGCTGTGCCCGACGACATTACGCGGTTCGATGCTGTAAGTTCGGGCTATCTCTGCAACCAGCTGCGTCACCGTATCCATTTGGTCCACTGGAAAAGGGCGATAACCAAATTCATGTCCGGGATTTACAATCTCTATGCCGATGCTCGCGCTGTTAACGTCCGTGATACCGCGCCAGTGCGACAGCCCGGCATGTTGAGCGCGCTGCTCCTCATGCACCATATGCACAAGCTGACCATCTTCATCGACTACATAATGAGCAGACACCTTCGACTCCGGGTTTGCCAACCAGTCAATCGCCGATGCGCCTGTCTTCATGCCCGTATAGTGAAGCACCAGCATCGACACGGGCAACGTACGTTCACCAAAGTTAGGTGACGGGGTCCAGATCATTGTCATGAAACAGCTTTAAGCCGATTCGATAGCTTGGCGCAATCACGCAGTCCGGCGGCTGTTAGCCATATTCGAAACAACCGGTTTTGTTGCAGTTTCGTAAAAGCCCCTAAATTCCTGGCTCGATCGAAACTTTTCCGTCTGGCCGATCACCGTTTCTGCCGCGCCCAGCATCAAAAGACCATCCTCGGCAATTAACGGCGCAATGCTGTCGAGAACTTGTGAGCGGCGATCGTCGCAGAGATACATCAACATATTGCGACACAATACGACATCGAAAGCGCCGAAATGGCGGGCAGGATCCAGCATGTTATGCTCGGAAAATGTAACCATGCGACGAAGATGATCTCGTGCAAACCATTCCTCACCCTTTTGCTCAAAATGCTTTATCATCAGCATGACCGGCAATCCGCGCTGAATCTCGAACTGAGAATATTTCCCGGCGCGCGCCTGAGCCAGCGCAGATGTTGAAACGTCGGTAGCCAGTATTTGCACTTGCCAACCCCGCCATTTGTCTGCGTTCTCGCAGAATGTCATCGCAAGCGAATAAGCTTCCTGTCCGGTTGAGCACGCGGCCGACCATATCCTTATTCTTTTCGTCCGGGCCCGATTTTCTCTTATCGAGTCCAGCACGGGACCGGTCAGAAGAGCAAAATTAGCTTGGTCGCGGAAAAAACATGTCTCGTTGTTGACCATCGCTTCGACGCAAGCGCTCGTTAACGTGGGATCGGCTTCTATTTCAATCAATGACACGAGCGTCTCCAAATCGGGAATTGAATTTTGGCGCATTATGGGTTTGAGAGCCATTTCAACCCGCCAATGCCGGTTCGCCACCAGTTTTTGGCCAGTATGTTTTTCGAGCAATGCCGAAAGCAGCCTGTATGCCCGCGCCTCTGAGGAATCGCTCATATTCTAGCAACCCGCTTTAGCAATGATGCGATCTTTGAAGGCGGCAGAATGGCAGTTGCCAAGCCCTCACGTGCCACAGCGCCCGGCATACCCCACACCACTGAAGTATCCGCATCCTGAACGAAGATTGTTGCGTTCGACGCCGCGAGATGCCTTGCGCCATTGACGCCGTCATTGCCCATACCGCTAAATACCAGCCCCATGGCATTAGCCCCGTAAACCTTTGCAACCGATTCAAACATTGCATCAACTGAAGGGCAATACCGGCTACCGGCATAGTCCTTTAGATGGTCAATATAAATCTTGTTGCCTTCTTTCCGACAGACCAGATGGGAATCTCCGGGTGCAACATAAACATGGTTTGGTTCGACTGCTTCGCCAGGTTCGGCAACCTTAACGTTACGCGTTGTCAGGCTTGCCAATTGCCGCGCAAAAAACGTCATGAACGCCTGCGGGAGATGCTGGGTAACAAATATCGGGCAATCAAGGGACGGATCGAGATTACGGATGACTTCGTAAATCGCCGGGATGCCCCCCGTCGACGATCCAATCGCGATGCAGTTTGGGCGCGCAATCGCTTTGTCGTCGGCTGCGAGTTCGACGGTTTGGTCTGCGTCAATGCGATCGCGACCCGACCGCCCCAATCGGACAACCTTATCGATCAGTATCTCGGAAAACCGCCCTGAAAAGCCCGAGCGCCCTGGCTTTGCCAGCGTGTCGCAAGCACCCAACGACAGCGCCTGAATTGCAGCTGCCCCGTTTTCTTCGGCGAATGAGGAAACTACTAATATTCGCGCGCCGTTGGCTTTCGCTTGAATGTCGGGAAGTGCGTCCAGTCCGGAGCGCTTCGGCATTTCTATGTCGAGAAGAATGATATCGACTATATTGTCGTCAAGGCATGCCAGCGCGGTTTCGCTGTCTTCGGCTTGGCAGACAATTTCAATCTGATCATGCTGGCTGAGCACTCGGGCAAATATCGACCGCGCGACCACGCTGTCGTCGACCAGCATAACCCGGATCGGTGCGTAATTTACGCTCCGCCTAGTGCCGAAAGAAGACTGGATCGCTGTCATAGTCCGGAAGCCTTAAATGCAGCCGACGATTTGCAGTTTTGCTTCTAGCGTTTCCCGGTCAAACGGTTTCATGACATACTCATCAGCTCCCGCATCGATCGCAGCTTGAATATGGCCGATGCCATTTTCTGTGGTGCAAAAAATTACCTTTGCCGACGGCGACGCAAACGTCGCGCGATAGGCTTTCAAAAAGTCCATCCCACTCATGATCGGCATATTCCAATCGAGCAAAATAACATCGGGCTCCGACATACTACAATGATCGAGCGCCTCTTTGCCGTCAGCAGCTTCGGCAACATCGAATTGCATCGTCTCGAGAATATGCCGCGCTACCTTGCGGATTACCTTGCTATCATCGACAATTAAACAGGATTTCATGCGACATCCACTTTCATTTTGGTCCGTGTGAAGCCTAGCGCGTTCCTCTTATCGACACGTTAATGACCGCAAGATTCTTTCGTTTTTTCTTGGCTCAGGCAGCCAAGGATTCTTCCCCATTCACCAATCGCGCAGGGTCGAGGATCATAACCATTTCGCCGCCTACCGATGCGGTCCCGGTTATGAGCGGAGCCCAGGCTTTCGCCGGTTTGATATTGTTTTCGATACGATCGACGTTGATGGTCACGACGTCCTCGACAGAGTCGACCAGCAAGCCGAAATGATGACCTGAAATTTCGGCAACGACGGCCAACGCGCCTTTTTGCACTGGCCTGTTCTTGCCGGTTACCAGATACTGGCTGTCAATCAGTGTCAACACGCGGCTGCGTAATGCGAAAAGACCCGCAATACTGGGATCGCACTTTGGCACAGCTATTACCTCCTGAACGTGAACCAGCGATTCTATATTTTCACTGTTAATAGCAACGCGAGCGCCGTTGATATGGGCAATCAAAAATAATGCAGACATGTCAAAGTCCTCCAGCCAGCTTTGCTTCGATTGCGGAGATTAACCCGACCCGGTCATAGCGGTAAATGCTTGGACCGGTATCTCGGTTGGAATATCCTGTATCCCGCAACCGCAAAACGCGCGCGTCGACACTTGTTTCGTCCGCAATGCTATCTTCACGGCTTAGCACAATGGCTGCTTTAATTCGGTCGGATTCTTCAAAAGTAACTTCATATCCCGATGCACTTAGTAATGGTGCCAGAATTTTTTGCTCCCAATTACTGCCGCCCGCAGTTTCAACAAAACAGAGTGGCTTGGCTCCGTCATTATATCCTTGATCAAGGCCCGCCTCGAAATACTGGAACACGTTGAGGAGCTCGACGGCTTCGCCGAAAGCTTCGATGACACCTTCATGCAATTCGGGATGGGCGCTTGGAACGATCGTTCCGTCAATCGTGAATATGTCGAGTACATCTTCTACAGCCAGATATTTGCTGGTGTCGCCATCGGTCAAGCGAAGCAATTTGACCATGCCGCCGTCGGGAATGTCTCCAAGTTCGCAAATATCGGTTAATGTGCCGCCAATCGCCGCGCGCATTTTGCCCCCGACAAACTTGATCTGCGATGCATCGATGTCCTCCATCCGGTCGATGGCGGACAAACGAATTGCCCTCTTTTGGCCATCCGATGCGATAAACAACAAGGCAGACGGATTCTTGGTTTTGACAACCTCAACACTGGATGTTGAGTCATGTCCGTTATCACGTTCATTGAGGTCGACCCCCACCGCTGTCGCCAAACCGCTGGCGTCTAACAGCAACATAGGGCGGCCATTGTCAGGCAGCGATGTACCGGCATATAGCCCGGTTGACATCACCAATGGCGCGCCTGGCTTAACAACCAGCTCTTCGTTATCAATGACACTGGCGACGTCTAGCACAAACGTCGCACCTACCGCGGGCCTGATGATAATCATGGTTCGGCTTGTTTCGGCGGGTCGCGATGTCGCATCGATTTCAAGCACCGATTCGAGTGTGGCGTAAGGATAACGTTCGCCCCGGATCGACACGACCGAAGCGCCGCCAAGATTTTCGACTTTGACGTTGGCGTTCGATGCAGAAATTATTTCTACTACCGAGCT
>JBKJLZ010000337.1:0-3394 GCA_046596705.1 Sphingorhabdus sp.
CGCCCCACGGCTTCGCTTGGTTTGTTGCGGCTTCGTGTTTCGAACAGGGTTACAGGTTGGCCGGAGCGGGCGGTCTCTATGCTGCTGTCATTGCTCTGCTCACCGGTGCGGAACAGACCGATGATCTTTGTATTCAGCTTAGGTGCCGCGCCGAACTCGATATCGCCGCCAATTTCATAATTGATGTCGTCTATCGGCCCGCCGCGTAGCAGCAGTTCGTCGCCAATATCGACAAATGCGCTGTTGAAATAATCGGCTTCGCGTCGGTCAAAACCATCCGCCCAGCGGACCCGGCCGTTCAGATTGACCTTGGCGCCGCCGAACTTCGTTTTGATCGCGCCGCCGATGGACGCTTGGTCAAACCCACCCTTGCCCTGATAGTGCCGCCGCTCGATCAGCGCGCCATTGCGGGTTTTGAAATCCTCGGGCCCGAAGCCGTAAATCCGTTCGGAATAAGACGAGAAGTTCAGTTCATAGCTTGTGTCGCCGCGCCTGAGCGTCGCCGATGCATTGGCCGAAGGCTGGAATCCGTACCTTCTGCCTGCAACGATATTCGCTTCATAAGTACCGCTTACCTTCGCCGATATCTTGCGGATGATGTTGACCACCTGGCCCTGGCCCTGCGTCTCAGCATCAGCCCCTGCTTGCTCGGTTAGCTCAATATAATCGACTTCGCTTGCCGGAATTCGCCCGAGGATCGTAAAAATATCGTCGGATTTGCTTGAGGGCCGGTCGCCGTCGATCAGCACATTACCCGCATTCTCACCAAAACCGCGCCGCCCTTCATCACCGGCTATTGAAAATCCGGGGATTCGTTGAACCATGTCGAGCGCGGTAACCGGTGCATAGGCCACAAAGAAATCGGCGCGGAATTGGCGTTTGCCTTTATCAGCTTGTGGCTGCGTAGCGGGCACCGCCGCGTCTTGAGCTTGGATCGTGGCTGGACACCCCACCACCGTCGCACTGGCGAGCAGGAACGAAATATAGGGGCGCAAAACAGTCATCAATCCTCCCGGAGGCAGATGACCCACTTGCATCTCTCGCCTTCCATAGATCGCGATTACAATCGTAAACGCGGACTAGGCACCACCGTTCGACTAACGTGGTGAAACTTCGACTAAATGCATGGATTCATGTAAGATGTTTGTTTGTCGAAACGGATCGACTGTTGGTCGTAACCATAGGGTTCAGGAAGGACTGTCTTGCGCAGCAGCAATGCGATCATCGAGTTCAGCGGCTCTGATGCACGATTCCTTGTTGCCGTCTTCGCACTGTTCACGTGCATTGTCACGCTGACGCGCCAATTTGCCTAATGACTCTTCGCGCTTACGCATATCGCGACCGCGTTTTTCATCAGCTTCGGACTGACTTGTGGTCAGTACATCAGCGGTCTTGGAGACAATTTTGACGGGCGCTGTGACGACGTCCGATACTACAGACGCGATACAGCCCTGTAACAACAGGACCGCGCCGGCACACAACAATAAACGCATAAATACCTCCCGAGATAAAACGCAATTACATCGGCGCTGCTGACTGTCCGATGAACCCCCGCTATTTCAGCAAGTCTATCGCGATCGCCCGAATTTCGGCCGCCATATCCGGCCGTCCCAACGCGACTGCAAGATTTGCCTCGATATAGCCGACCTTGGATCCGCAGTCATAACGCTTGCCGTCGAATGTTACCGCGTGAAACGGCTGCGAACCGATCATTTGCGCCATTGCATCAGTCAGCTGGATTTCGCCGCCCGCGCCCTTTTCCTGGGTTTCGAGTACGCGCATAACCTGCGGCTGTAATATGTACCTGCCGGACAGAATGAGGTTCGACGGGGCATCTTCAATTCTAGGCTTTTCAACCAACCCGAGCACCTCGGTCACTGCCCCGTTGCGCTGTCCCGGCGCGATCACGCCATAGCTGGAAACCTTGTCTTGTGGCACCTCAAGAACTGATATTACATTGCCGCCTAGCCGTTGGTAAGCATCTACCATCTGTTTCATACAGCCTGGTGTACCGTGCATAAACTCGTCGGGGAGGAAAATGGCGAACGGCTCATCACCGACAATATCGCGCGCACACCATACGGCATGGCCCAAACCCAGCGGCACTTGCTGTCGGACGTAAGCGCAGTTACCGGGACCGAGCCTTGTGGGTTCGAGCACATCAAGGCTCTTGCCGCGTTCCGACATTGTCCTTTCGAGTTCGTAGGCGATATCGAAATGGTCTTCGATCGCGCTTTTGCCTCGGCCAGTGACAAATATCATCTGCTCGATACCCGCTTCGCGAGCCTCGTCAACCGCATACTGGATCAATGGGCTATCAATAATCGGCAGCATCTCTTTGGGGATCGCTTTGGTAGCAGGCAAAAAACGAGTGCCCAGCCCAGCAACGGGAAAAACAGCTTTGCGGATCGGTTTGTGCGCCATAGCCTAGCCTTAGCGAAGCTGTATCAATTGTCCAAGACTTCGCCTTTAAGCCGATCGGCAAATCTTTTTTTCAACTTTGCCAGCTTTGGCGGGATCACGGCAAGGCAATAGCCGTTACGTTGCCCTTCACCATCCCAATATTGCTGATGATAATCTTCCGCCGGATACCAGGTGGCTGGACCCTCGATCGTCGTCACAATAGGTGCCGAATGGTCGACAGCAGCGCGTTCGATGGCAGCGGTCGCTTCGTGTCGCTGTCCGTCATCGAGCGGAAAAATTGCCGAACGATACTGAGTGCCAACGTCATTGCCCTGGCGATTTAGTTGCGTCGGGTCATGCGTCGCGAAATGAATGTCGAGTAAATCGCCATAGCCGATAACATCGGGATTGAACCCGACGCGTATTGCCTCGGCATGGCCGGTGCGGCCGCTGCACACGCTCTTATAATCAGGGTTTTCTACATTGCCGCCAATGTAGCCGCTTTCCACGCTGGTCACGCCAGAAAGCTGTTTGAAAACCGCCTCTGTACACCAAAAACATCCACCGGCGAAAATTGCCTCGTTAGCGTTCATAAGCTGCGTTTCCTTCCGGCACTGCCTTAGCCTTGCGATCATCGCCGCGCACCACCAACAGGTACATTGCTGGTGTGACTATACGTGATAGCACCGTCGAAGAAATCAACCCCCCGATCAGGACAATCGCCAGCGGGCCGTATAAGCTTCCGCCGAACAAGGCGAGCGGCAGCAGCCCACCGATTGCGGTAACCGACGTTAGCAATACTGGCAAAAATCGCACTTCGCCGGCACGCTCGATTGCCGCGAGCAGCTCCATGCCTTCGCGGCGCAATTGGCTAGTGAAATCGACCAGCAAAATCGAGTTCTTTATCTCGATGCCGATCAACGCGATAAAGCCTATAACCGCCAAAAAAGACAGATTGTTACCGGTTAAAAGTAGCCCTACCAATCCACCG
>JBKJLZ010000062.1:0-4658 GCA_046596705.1 Sphingorhabdus sp.
CGATGTACGGCGAATGCTGCTTCGGATGAAGGCGGGAACTCAGGCAATCCGGGCGCTGCTTTATTATGCTTCCGGCTTCGTCGATCGCGCGTCGCTTGGCGAATCCGGTGCACGCGAGATGGTCGATTTACTGACCCCTTTGGCAAAAACCTATGGCACCGACATGGGCAGCGAAATTGCCTCGCTTGGTATTCAAGTCCACGGCGGCATGGGGTTCATTGAGGAAACCGGGGCAGCGCAATATTACCGCGATATTCGAATTGCGGCGATTTACGAAGGGACCAATGGCATCCAAGCGGCAGACTTGGTCGGGCGCAAGCTTGCTATGGAGGGCGGCGACGTTATCCGACGGCATTTGCAAACCATAGTTGCGGATGCAGGCGGCCAGGCGGGGCTTACCGCGATTGCCGGGGCCTGTAGCGAAGTTACCGAGTTTCTGCTGAGTGCCTCGGTCGATGACCGGTTGGCTGGCAGCTACGCTTTCACAACCATGATGGCGGTGGCGACATCCGGTTGGCTTATGCTGAAGCAGCTGCGTGCTGCGGAAGCGGAGCTAGCGTCCGATGCCGACAATGCGTTTCTGAAAGCAAAGCGTGTCGCCTGCCTGTACTATCTCGACGTGATGCTGCCGGAAGCGCTGGCTCTAAAGGGTACGGCAATGGCGGGTTCCGAATTGCTCTATGCACTCGATGCAGAAGGAATGGCTGCTTGAGTGACCACAACCTCAGACGCATAGCCGAAGCGCTCGAACGGCTTTCTCCACCGCTGCTGCACCCCGCAGACCTGTCCGCCCATGCCGCTTATCATTGGGACGGAAAAGCAATTGCCGCTGTTCAGGAATTTAGACCACTTCCGGATTCTCTGATCGTTGGCGTCGACCGGCAAAAGGCCGACCTGATAGAAAATAGCCGCCGCCATGCTTCAGGTGCCGCTGCGCATGACGTACTGCTGTGGGGCGCACGCGGCATGGGTAAATCTGCTCTGGTAAAGTCGGTAGTCGCTGCGCTGCAAGATGAGAGGTTTTTCGTAGCGCTGGTCGAAGCGGCGGCTGGGAATATAGCCAGCCTGCCGAAATTGTTCGACGAGCTGTCGAAATCAGGGCGCAGGTTTATCGTGTTTGTCGACGATATCGCATTTGACGGCGACGATAATGGTCCGCGCTTGTTGCGTTCATTGCTCGAAGGCGGGGTAGAAGCCAGGCCCGACAATACCAGGCTTTATGTCACCTCTAACCGGCGTAACATTGTTGAGCGACGCGCCGGAGAACAGGATGATGTAATGAACGTACGCGATAGCATCGACGACAGCCTTGCTCTCGCTGATAGATTTGGTCTGAAATTAGGTTTCCAATATCCTGATCAGGAAGCCTATCTTGAAATGGTCGGCGCTTATGCTGATCATTTCGATCTTGATTGGGATGAAGCCGATGCACTGGCGTTTGCGCACGGACGCGGCGGCCGTTCGGGCCGAATTGCATGGCATTACGCAGTCGAACTCGCCGGACGTGCCGGGCGGAAGCTTTAATCATATCACCGTAGATTTTAAAGCCTAACCCTTCGCGCGAACCCGCCAGATGATGTTGCCGACATCGTCGCTGACAAGCAGGGATCCGTCTTTCATTACGCCGAGCATGGTTGGTCTTCCCTGAGCATTGCCGTCCTTATCGAGGAAACCGTTAAGCACATTGACCGGCTTGCCCGTCGGCAAACCACCAGCAAATTTTACGAATACTACGTCATAGCCAGCGGCTGGCTTGCGGTTCCAAGAGCCGTGTCGCGCAACAAAAGCACCGCCTGAAAACGCGTCGCCGAGTTTAGCATTATCTGCAAATACCAACCCAAGTGGCGCAACATGCGTACCCATAGCGTAATCGGGACGGCGTTCATATTCCCGCTTTTCGGGCCGCAATGGCTGAACCCGGTTATCGGTATAGCCGCCCCAGAAATGATGCGGCCAACCATAATCAGCTCCGAATTCGACCTGTGCCAGATAGTCGGGAACCAAATCTGAACCAAGCATATCCCGCTCGTTTACCGTCGCCCATAATACGCCGTCCGCATCCCACGCTAACCCGACCGGATTGCGCATGCCGCTGGAATAAGGCGCCGCCTTTTTCTTGGCGAAGTCATACGCCAAGACCATCGCCCGGCCGCTTTCTTTTTCAAACCCGCCCTCGGCAATATTGCTGTTCGACCCGACCGCAATGTAGAGCGTCTTGCCATCCGGGCTCGCCGCAAGATTACGCGTCCAGTGCATATTGGGCGCTTTTGCATTGAGTTCGAGCAGTTTTTGGCCCTTTACCGCGATTTTCGTATCGCCTTCGCTGTAGGGGAAGGACAGCACCGCATCGGTGTTCGCGACGTAGAGAGTGTCGCCAACAAGCACAATTCCAAAGGGTGAGTTCAGTCCGGTAAGAAATGGTGTTTTCAGCTCTGCCTTGCCATCGCCATCAGCATCGCGAAGCAGGATAATTCGGTTGGCAGAAGGCACGCCCGCCCCTGCTTTGGTCATCATCCATTTCGCGACCATACCTGTGATGCCACCTCCATCCTTTGGCGGAGAATTGGTTTCAGCGACAAGCACATCGCCGTTCGGCAGTACATAAAGGTTGCGCGGATGATCGAGACCTTCTGCAAATCGCTCGACGACCAGGCCGGCAGCTACCTTTGGTTTTTCATTTGCTTTCCAACGGTCGACATCGGCCACATTGATTGTGGGGATGAGCTGCTTGCGGGGTTCCCCAATGGTTGGTTTAGTTCCCGAAACGTCTTCAAGCGAAATCTTCGCTACGTCAGGACGCGCCAGATACCAGACAACGGCGATTGCCAGCACAATAAAAATGAGGGCGATATTTCTGATATGCTTCCACATGTGCCGTTCCTTCTCAGCCGCGTTTGCTATCGATCAGCCATGTCACTGTGGCTGCTGCGACGCCAAGTCCAAGACCAATAACCATGCCCGCCGAAGGCTGATCCACGATCACGCCGACAATCGCTCCGCCCAGCATTCCAATTGCAATAAATATTCCGCCGGCGAGCCGAGGCGCTTTTTTTTCCTGATTTTCCATATTGACCCTTTGCCACTGAATAACCTGCCCAAGCAAGCGGGAACGACAATGTTGATTTATGTTAACCAATTGCTTTGACCGTTCCGCGACAACAGACGTGTAGATATGTTTTCTCACAAGCAAGCCGCTATCCGGCACGCCCCCACCCGCAAACATAAGAGGTCGCACCCCTATGTATCTGCCACTTTATGTCGAACCCCGCGACGTTATCGAAGCCGAAACACTGATCCACCGGTTTGGCAAAAGCGCTGGTTTGGAAGCAGCCGATCGCGCCGAGGCGAGCCGCAACATCGGCAACCATCTGCATTATTGTCGCTGGCGCCAGATCGAACGGCTAATCATCATGTTGAGCGTTGAAACGACGTTGGGGACGGTTCACTAATTTTCCCCGCCCGCGGGGAGGTGGCAGCGCGAAGCTCTGACAGAGGGGGTTCGCCTTTAACCGAAGCGTAGTGGGACAGCCGCCTTCACCATGCTTTGCATGGTCCCCCTCCCGTTCCGGGGAGGATTAAGAGTCCTCCAACGAGAGCAACGAGGCGTTACCGCCCGCGCTTGTCGTGTCGGTGCTCGTCGTACGTTCGGCGCAGAATCGGTAGAGATAATTTGGGCCACCTGCCTTGGGGCCGGTGCCTGACAAGCCTTCCCCGCCAAAGGGCTGGCTGCCAACCACCGCTCCGATCATTGAACGGTTGATGTAAAGATTGCCAACCCGCGCTGCGCGTTCCACCATCTCGCCGGTGCGTGCAATGCGGCTGTGCAGACCCATCGTCAGACCGAAACCGCGCGCGTTGACGCGTTCGATCACTTGCTCCATCGTCCCAGCTTTCCACGTTGCAACATGCACCAGCGGACCGAACCATTCACCTTCCAGCTGATCGATATCCTCAAGCCGGATAAGCGTCGGTGGCACAAAAAGGCCATTGGGCGGCACCGGCACCTCATGGACGATGCGGTCTTTTACCCGCTCGCGATAGGCCATCAATTTGTCATAGGCGGCTTTGTCGATCACGGGGCCAACGTCAGTTGCGGGATTGGCTGGCTCGCCGATGTTGAGCGTTTCCATCGCGCCGCACAGCATTTCGAGCGTCTGGTCGGCAATATCTTCTTGCAGCAGCAGCAACCGCAGAGCCGAACAACGCTGGCCAGCCGATTGGAAGCCCGACACAATCACGTCGCGCACCACTTGTTCGGACAATGCAGTCGAATCGACCACCATCGCATTCAAACCCCCGGTCTCAGCGATTAATGGCACCAATGGACGGTCATCATCCACCAGCAGGCTGCGCGCGATGGCTTTGGCGGTAGGAACCGAACCAGTAAACACTACCCCTGATATCCGCACATCGCGGGTCAGCGCTGCGCCAAGATCGCCGCCACCAACAACCAGTTTCAACGCCGTCTTTGGAACGCCTGCTTTATGCGCGAGTTCAACCGCAAGCGCAGCAATCGCTGGCGTCTGTGGCGCTGGCTTGGCAACCACAGTATTGCCAGCAACCAACGCGGCGGCCACCTGACCCAGAAAAATTGCTAACGGAAAATTCCACGGTGCGATTGCAACCCATACACCCCGCCCTTCGTGGCGCAGCACATT
>JBKJLZ010000101.1:0-2978 GCA_046596705.1 Sphingorhabdus sp.
CTCAGAAATACCTGCACCGCTTTTGGCAGACAAGATAAAGGCGCTTTCGCTTTTATGCTGATGCAATGGGTCGTCGGCTTTTGCTTCGATCTCCAAAAGATGGGGATGGCTCGGCCCCTCTTGTTCGATCCCTAGCCACAATATGATATCGGCATTGGCAAAAGCCGTACGCGCCCTGTCTATGCCGATCGCCTCGATACTGTCGCTAATCTCATCGCGAATCCCCGCTGTGTCGATAAACAACAAGGGAAGACCCTCAACCGCGACTGGAACCTCTATTATATCTCGCGTGGTTCCAGCAATGTCGGATACAATAGCTGCGTCACGATCGACCAACGCGTTGAGCAATGTCGACTTTCCACTATTGGGCGGCCCACCCAAAACAACCCGCAATCCATCGCGCAACTTTTCGGCAGCGGGCTGACCCAGAATTGCCGCCATGAAGGCACTTAGTCTTAAGCAACCATCTGATATGGAATGTTTATTTTGGAAACCAACATCATCTTCATCAGAAAAATCAAGCTCTGCCTCGGTCAGCGCCGATAACGTCAGAATTTCTGTGCGCCAATCCTCGACCTTCTGGCTAAATCCCCCACCCATCATCGCAGAGGCCGCACGGCGTTGCCATTCAGTCTCTGCGGTCAAAAGGTCCGCCAGACCCTCGGCTTCGTTCAGGTCAATCCGGCCATTCAGAAATGTGCGTCGGGTAAACTCGCCCGGCTCTGCCTTACGCAAGCCTGCGATACCTGCCAAAGCAATTTCGACTGCGCGCACCACAGCGCGCCCGCCGTGCAAGTGCAGTTCAGCCAGATCTTCACCACTGGCGCTATTCGGCCCCGGAAAGACAATCGTCAAAGCGCGGTCCAATGGCTCCCCAGTCTCAGGATCCCTCAACTCGGCAAGCGAAGCCTTTCTCGGCAAAGGAACGCGTCCGGCGAGCGCGTGAACCGCATCAAATGCCCGTGGCCCGCTAATCCGGATAATCGCAATCGCCGCAGGTGGCGCACCGCTCGACAAAGCGAAGATCGTGTCGGCAGTACCCATAATCGAAGGTTACTTTTTATCCTTCGGGGTCAATCCCGACATCGCAGCTTTTGCGCCGCTTTCAATAAGCTGCTGGAACAACTGCAGCCCCATCTGCCCCATTGGGGCAATCTGCTTTCCGAGTTCCTGCAGCTGCTCGACGCCACCAGCGCCCTTCATGAGCTTGGTGATATTCTCGACATAGGCCTCGTTCGCTGCTGTAACGTCGGGTAGACCCAGAAGCGCCCTTGCTTCTTCGGGCGAGCAATCAATCTCGATATTCATCTTCATAGGGCTTGCCCTCCTTCTTGCTCGGGCGAAAGCCTGGATGCTCCACCCTACTGTGCGCAACACTATAAGGGTAACGGTGAATCAAGCAATTGCCGCGATATCACCTTAGCCGTGTTGGCGGTTAACGAATGACGGCGTCTTCTGCCAAGCCTATCATGAAAGAACCGGCTCTCGACTAATAGGCGAGAGCCAACGCCCTAAATGCCGACAAACGCGAACAGCACTGGCTGCACCTCGGTCCAACCCTCGTAGATCATCTTGAAGGCGACGTAGACAATGACTGCCAAACCGACCCATGCAATCCAGCGGTAGCGCTCGATATATTGGGCAATGACGTTGGCAGCGATGCCCATCAAAGCTACAGCGACAATCAAGCCGACGATCATAATCCCTGGATGGTCGCGTGCAGCTCCAGCTACCGCCAGAACATTGTCGAGGCTCATTGAAACATCTGCAATGGCGACCGACCAAGCAGCGGCGGCGAATGTCTTTGACGATTTAATTCCAGAATTCTCGTCGCCTACGATTTCGGGTGATCCTGCCGATTCGGTAGCATGCGATCCAGCAACATCGCGGTACATCTTCCAGGCTACCCAAAGCAGCAGCAAACCACCAGCTAGCACTAAGCCAACAATACCAAGCAACCAACTAACCATCAGTGCAAAGATGACGCGCAGCACCAAGGCCGCGATCACACCGATCAGGATAACTTTCTTTCGCTGATCGGCAGGCAAACCCGCCGCCAACGCACCAACCACAATTGCATTATCGCCGGCCAATACCAGGTCGATCAGCAACACCTGGACAAACGCTGCAAACGCCGCAGGTTCAGTTATGTTGGAAAAATCCTTGACGATAGCTGCCCAGATGTCAGCGGGGCCACCAAGGTTGGTTACGGTTGTCGCTGCAACAACGAGAAAATCAATCACAAAGGGTCTCCGAAATAACTGACTGACGGCATAGGATTATAGAAATGATGGAGCAAACCGCACCAAGTCTTATAGCGCTCCGACTGGCGGAACCCATCGCGATGGTGAGCAATGGTTTGCCAATGAACCAGCAATAAATAGGTTCCTGCTTTTTCCGCCGATGGCCGGATCTCGATCCCGAGAAAACCCGGGGAAGCGGCAATCAACGGCTTCGCCTCGGCTATCGCAGCTTCGAATACCGCCTCATCGCCGCTGCGAACATACAATAAGGCATGTTCGATTATCACAGCTTCGCCTTACTGGTTCATCGAATCAAAAAAGTCTTCGTTGGTCTTTGAATCCTTCATCTTGTCGAGCAGGAACTCCATCGCATCGACGGTGCCCATTTGCATGAGGATACGACGAAGCACCCACATTTTCTTGAGCTTATCGCCCTCGACCAGCAGCTCTTCCTTACGTGTGCCCGACTTACCGACGTCAAGCGACGGGAAGATGCGCTTGTCGGAAACCTTGCGGTCAAGCACGATTTCGGAGTTACCAGTGCCCTTGAATTCTTCGAAAATAACTTCGTCCATACGGCTGCCCGTGTCAATCAAAGCGGTTGCGATAATCGACAATGACCCGCCTTCCTCGATGTTACGCGCTGCGCCGAAGAAGCGCTTGGGACGTTGCAAGGCGTTGGCATCCACACCGCCGGTCAGGACCTTGCCCGAGCTTGGTACAACAGTGTTATAT
>JBKJLZ010000326.1:0-3577 GCA_046596705.1 Sphingorhabdus sp.
GGTTCGGAAACTTTCGGCCGCGAATATACTGATGCGTTGCCGTTCGACCAGCAGCCTGTTGAGGCGTGGGCCGCCGTCGATGCTGCTGATGCGGCATTCGACGCAACTGGCGACCTATATTGGATCGAGGAAGCAAATCGCGCGTATCAATGGTTCTTTGGTGCCAATGATCGCGGCGCGGCAATAGCCGATGCGCACAGCGGCACTTGCCGGGATGGTATCATTGCGCGCGGCGTCAACGAGAATGAGGGTGCTGAATCGACTTTGGCATTACACCTCGCCGACTCGACATTCCGTAAGTTGTTGGCAAAGGCCCGCAGGTCGGAGATAAGAGACTCCGACCTGGAGCCTGTGAATGACATTTCTGCCTGACGACGCTGCGCATGCTTGAACCAATGCAGCACGAGTTGCGCCTCCATGCCGATCCGTCTCGCGTCGTGGTGAGGCCGTTTCATCTCGCATGGCAAGCATCGGGCGCAGATTTAGACCGGGTGCAAAAACTTGCGCGCGACATTGTTGCGCTTGATTCGCGAACGATACGCAGCGAACTGAGCGTAGTTTTAGGCGAGTTCGCCGACCGCCACTGGCAGATTGAAAATGTTTTTGATCAGCGTTTCGAAGAGATCGAACCAAAACTGGGACTAAACGGCACAAGGTTACGCCGCGACACTAAACGTTTGATCGGTGCGTATTTCTGCCACGAATATAGTTTTGCCGCTGCAGCGCTGATGAACCCAAGCGTCGTCCGCCATCCCGACCAGTCAGGTTTGCAAGATGGCAGCGTTCGCATATTGCTATCGTTACGCGCGGTTGGTGAAGGTCATATTTCGACCATTGCTTTTCGCGAAGGTATCGTGACCGCCGGCCGGAACCTCAGCCTTTTGCCAGAACCCGAAGTCGCTACAGCGGCGATGCTCAATCGCAAACAGCCAAAGGGTTCGGCGTCGACATCGGTCCACCGCCAAAAGGATTCGACGATTTCGGGAACAGTGATTTTTCCTGTAACCGAGGCCCAACGCAATGGTCTTGAAGATTTGCGTCTGGTCGAGTTCGATCACGATGACGGGTCGCGCGAATGGATTGGAACGTACACCGCCTATAGCGGTCATTCGATTGCGTCGGAGCTGTTGCGGACATCGGACTTTCGCGAGTTCGACCTGATTCCGATCAGCGGCGCAGCATCGCGCAATAAAGGCATGGCGTTATTCCCTCGCAAGATTGACGGTCAATATTGTATGATCGGAAGGCAAGACGGCAAAAACCTGTATTTGTTGCGGTCCGACCGCCTCGACCATTGGGATGACGGTACGTTGCTGGTCGAGCCGCGTTATCCATGGGAGTTTATTCAGATCGGCAATTGCGGTGCGCCGGTTGAGCTTGACGAGGGCTGGCTGGTGCTAACCCATGGTGTCGGTGCCATGCGGAAATATTCGATAGGCGCGATGCTGCTCGACAAGCAGGATCCTTCCAAGGTCATCGGCCGTACTGCGGTGCCGATATTATCGGCAGCCGACGAAGACCGCGAAGGCTATGTGCCAAACGTTGTGTATACCTGCGGTGCTATCCTTGTCGGTAGCGATCTGTTCATGCCCTACGGGGTAGCCGATAGCTCGGTTTGCTTTGCATTTTTCCCTGTAGAACAGATATTAAGCCGGATGGTTACGTGATTACCGGGAATAAGCGTCGGCATTTTTACATCTATGGAACCAAAGACCCCCGGCGGCGTTTTACGCTTGTTCAACACTAAGTGTGTTCAACAACAGTTCAATAAGAGGAGAGCCACCATGGCTAAGAAAAGTTTTGTATTTGCTACCCCGTTCGCCATTGCGGCAGCTTTAACTCTTGCCGGATGCGACAGCGCAACGGAAAATGCGACCGAAGATCAAGCTGACGCTGTCCGTGATAACGCCGATGCCACCGCCGATGCGATGGAAGACAAGGCCGATACCATGGACACAACTGTTGACGGCGTAGACAGCGCAACTGAACAGAAGATGGAAAATGATGCTCAGGCAGTCCGTGAAAAGGGCGAGATGAAAGCAGACGCGATGGAAGACAAAGCCGACGCGACCGACAAGTAAATCTGTCAGTAAAAGCAGAATTGGGACGGTCGAAAGGCCGTCCCTTTTTCATGCGCACAACCATGTCAAAAATAACCGAAGCAGCGGTTCAAATAGTTGCTGTGGATGAAGGCGGCCTGTCACAATCCATGGGGGGTATGGGTGGACGATTGGGGGAGGTCCAATGCGACAGGCCTGATGAGAAAACCGTCCATTCTCTCCAAAGTTCCTGACCCAGAAACAAAAAATCTCCTGTTTCTTAAAATTCATGACGATATGTCTTAGCACATAATTGCCGCCAATAACGCTGGAACTTGTGCGATTTCTGCCGGTTCTCTTGCTGGGGCGAAAGGCTGGTATGTCAACTATCAACATGATTCAGGTAGTCGGAACAATGGCAGCGATTGCATCAGTTGCCAGTTTCTCTCCTCAGGCGTGGAAAATAATCCGTACCCGCGACGTTGAAGGTTTATCGGCTGGAATGTACGCTCTCACCGTCACAGCTTTTGCATTATGGATGACTTATGGTTTGTTGCAGGGCGACTGGGCCCTAATTATACCAAACACTTTATGTCTGATCCTATCCGGCTTTATTCTGATGATGATTATGTTGCCAAAGCAGGCTCGAAACAACGTTAGCGATACGATAAACAACGCAATCACCCCGGAAAAGAGCAAATAGCCATGACTGCAAAACATTCTAGGATGGCGTCTAATTGCACTGCACTTGTGGTCGATGATGACGAGTTAGTGCGGTTGGGAACGGTGATTATGATGCGCGACATCGGCTTTACCCTGAATACCGCACCCGATGGAGCAAGTGCATTGGTGCTGGTCGATGGCGGCAAACTGCCCGATGTGTTAATTACCGATTACGATATGCCGGGGATGAACGGCATCGAACTCGCAAAAACCCTGACCGAACAGCATCCTGAGGTCGACGTGCTGATCGTCACCGGTCATAGCAGGATAGACGAAGTGTTACCAAAACGGTGGAAGATACTTCACAAACCCTTCACTTCGGCTGCCCTCAAACTCTCTTTGGCGGCATTTGGTATTCAATCTGCTGCCCGCGCAATGTTGTAAGTCAATTTGATTGCGACGCCTTGGCCATACGCGCTGGTCATTTCCAATATACCATTTAACTGCCGCGCGAACGCTTCCATCAGGGTAAGCCCCATCGATCCGGCATTATTCTTTTCAAATCCAACGCCGTCATCGCTGATCGTCAATATTGCCTGATCGCCGTTCAATGCAAGCTTGACCCAAACATTGCCTTTGTGGTCATCAGGAAACGCATGTCGGAATGCATTGGTAACGGCTTCGACGATAAACAAAGTGAGCGGTATTGCTTGGTCTACAGTACCGACAACATGATCAGCCGAACAATGCAAATCCACCGCCTCGCCGTAACTGCTAGCGTCTGACGACAGCTGAGCACAGAGTTCGGGCATAATAATGCTGAAATCAATCGAACCGTGCTCGGCTTCATCGGTGCGATCGTAAAGTAGCCGGTG
>JBKJLZ010000049.1:0-4838 GCA_046596705.1 Sphingorhabdus sp.
CTGATCGCCAATGTCGCCAAGCAGACCAATCTGCTGGCACTTAATGCTACCATCGAGGCGAGCCGGGCAGGGGATGCCGGGCGAGGATTTGCGGTGGTGGCGTCCGAAATCAAGACACTGGCAAACCAGACGTCGGCGGCGACCGCCGATATTCGGCAAAGTATCGGCCACGCGGTGGCATCGTCATCGAAAGCGATCGAGGCGATTACCGAAATCGGCAAGGCCATCGACGAAATTAGCAATGTCCAGACGCATATTTCGGCGGCGATGGAGCAGCAGGCGCTGACAACCACGCAAATTGCACAAAATACCGGGCAGGTGGCGAGCAGCTCGCAACTGGTGTCGGCCAATCTGAACAAGGTCAAGATCGGCATAGAGAATAGTGGCATAACCGCGCGCGACGCGCTCGTCGCCATCGAATATCTCGACCAGCAGTCGGCGAAAATGAAACAGACTGCGGCCGAATTCCTGAAAGAAGTCCGCGCTGCTTAGGTTTCGGCGTTTACCATCCTTTAACACCATAGGTCCAATGAGATCACGAGACATATGATGATAAAAAACAAGCTCGCAGTCGCAAAATCCGCAATACTTGGTGTCGCCCTTCTGGGCGCCCCGGTCATGGCGCAGTCCAACGCCTGGACTAAGCAGGTGCATTCGCTGGTCCGCGATAATTTTTCCTATCCGCGTTCGGCGATTGTCCGCAAGGAGCAGGGTCAGGCGACGATCAGGCTCAGCATGTCCGCTGACGGCAATATCACGAATGTCACGCTGACAAAATCTAGCGGATCGGAAATTCTTGATCGCGAAGCAATCCGCATCGGCCAGAAAGTTCGCCGCCTGCCAACCCCGCCATCAGGCATATCCAGCGTTTCGCTACCCATCGCATTCAGGCTCGATTGATCAGGCGATAATTTCGCGTCGTTGAGCCGGGGTTCGTTCCCGGTTTAGCGCCGCTCCTCAAAAAAAGCGCGAAGCAAGCTTGCTGCGTCGTCCCCCGATATGCCTGCATAGATTTCAGGTCGGTGATGCACGGTAGGTTGCTCAAATAGCCGCGGGCCGTGAGCAACAGCGCCGCCTTTTTCGTCGTCAGCGCCGTAATATAGCCGCGCGATCCGGGCATTGGCGATGGCTCCGGCGCACATTGCGCACGGCTCTAGCGTTACCCAGAGGTCGCATCCTGTCAGCCGGTCATTGCTCAGAAATGCGGCTGCTTCGCGCATTGCGACGATTTCTGCATGAGACGTTGGATCGTGGTCGCGTACAGGCCGGTTCGAGCCGCGACCGATGATCTGGCCGTCCTTGACCACAATCGCACCCACCGGCACTTCACCCGCTGCCGCCGCCGCCCTCGCCAGCGTCAGCGCTTCCTTCATCATTTCGCGGGCTTTGCTCAGCGGCATCCGGCTTCACTAGCCGGTTGCAGCGCTTTTGGCTACACAGCGGGTTGACCTTTTGGTGCTGTCCGGTTAGGGGCAGCGACTTTCGCGGGATACTGATTCCGCACACACTCATTTTTACGGGATACATATCATGGCGCGCATCTGCGAACTCACTGGCAAGGGCCGTATGGTCGGCAACAATGTGAGCCACGCCAACAACAAGACCAAGCGTACCTTTCTGCCAAATTTGCAGAATGTGACTTTGTTGTCGGATTCGATGGAACAGGGTTTCAAATTTCGCGTGTCGACCTCAGGCCTTCGCTCGGTCGAGCATGTCGGCGGCCTCGACAACTGGTTGCTCAAGACCAAGAACGAGAAACTGTCTTTGAACGCCCGCAAGGTGAAAAAAGAAATCGCCAAGAAGATGACGGCTACAGCCTAATCTTTTAACCTACCGCCTAAGCGGCGAGGTTTGAGCTTATCAAAGCTGGAAGCAGTTGGTGCTTCCGGCTTTTTCTTTTGGCTTCGTTCCGACAGCCGGAACTTCATCAGTAATGTGCGTTGCCAGAGGTTGAAATTATCATCCGATATCAGCCAGACAATGGTGCGTCCTGCGTCTTTGGTAACCGTGACGCCCTCCATATTATCAACCAGCAAAGGGGCGGCGAGCGTGGCGATCACATCGCCTGAAACTTTTGCACCATTACGAAAATCGTTGGCTTCGACAATCATAAGCTTGGCGGAAAAGCCCTTTGGAAATGCGATGCGGCGGTTGAGCAAAAGCAGTCGTCCGTCGGGCAAAACTGTTCCATCGGTTACGCGGTACCCATGCGGCGGGCGGAAAGCGAACCGGGATATTGCCGTTTTGGGTTCAACTGGATCGCCCGAAAACAGAAAGCCTTCGTGCATTCCGTTTTCCAAATTCTCGGCAATTACAACGAAACGTCCGTTGCGAAGCCGTATCAGCGCTTCCGGTCCTTTATTGTCGGACCATGAATACCGGCCCACCAATTTCCGCATACCTGACGATCGGGCAAAGGACGGGGCGAATCGGCGAATCGCATGATTTGCTTCGTAGCTGACCCAAAATTGCCCGGTATCGGGATCATAGGCAATTCCCTCGCTATCCCGGTCCTTGTAGCTTTTGCCATCACCAAATGCGCCTGGGAGCGGCATAATGAAAGGCCGATCGACGCGGTTGTCATCGGTCAAACCAAAGCCGATAAGCGTTCCAGCGTCGCTAATTCCTACAAAGCGTCCGTTCGGTAAACCGGATAGTGCGGATATGCCGCCAAAATCCCGGTTATCGCTGTCCAACTCCCAAGCATTTAGAAATATCAGGTCGCCTATTCGGCGTGGTCCTGGATTTGCAGGATCTAATGTCATCGGCGTCAATACAATTTCCTGGCTTGCGTTGCGCTTAACCGTCCGAACACCGCCTACGGTCAGCGCTGCAAGCGCGAGAATAACTAGCAGCCGGGTGAATCTGAGTGTCATCGTAACGGCCATAACCGTTAATCTAAATGAACCCAAGTATGAACGAAACATAACGGCGCATTCAGCAACCGGTAAAATCAGCCCGTCCATATATGCCTCGTCGGGGCAACCCTTCCCGCCTCTACGGAAAATAAGAGAGACGGCCAGACAAGGAGAATTGGGATGAAATTGAACAACAGCTTTGGCGCACTGGTTCTGGCCGCAACTGCGATAACCGGATTCAGCGCGACACCCGCGATGGCGCGCGATCGTTACGATGACTATCGCTACAGCGATTATGATCGTGATTATCGTGAAGACCGGCGGGATTATCGCCGTGAGGCGCGTTATGACGACCGCCGTAATTATGATCGCGATTACCAGGACAATTATCGCAACTACAACCGGTGCGGCAAAGGCACTGGCGGCACGATAATCGGTGCTGTTGCAGGCGGATTGCTTGGTAACCAGGTCGCCCGTCGCGGCAATCGGACTGAGGGTAGCATCATCGGTGCGGCGGTTGGCGCACTGGCTGGTCGCGCCATCGATAAGGCGGGCAGCAACTGCCGCCGCCGCTAAACGAGCTTAAGTGAATTCTGTCCGGCAGTGGTCCCTGAACCTTACCGCCGCCGGACGGAGCCTCTTCGGGGGTAGGGTCGGTTTCCGAAAGGGAACCGACCCTTTTTGTTTCATCTGAAACTTGTCGGCCTCAGCAATATCCGGCAAAGCGCGCGAATGACATTGTCTCCCGATTCCGCCCGCGCTGCTGTCCGTCCGCTTTACCGTATGCCCGAACCGGAAGTCTTGGCGCCATTAGTTGCGGCAGCTCAAGTCGATGGCAACGAACGCTTTGCGATTATCACGCAAGCACGCGAACTTTTGGCGGATTTACGCTCGGCCCAGACAGACAGTTGGGTCAGTCAATTCTTGCAGGAATATAGACTTGGCACGGAAGAAGGCACGGCGTTGTTGTCGCTGGCTGAGGCATTTTTGCGCGTACCCGACCCTGAAACAGCCGATCTGCTTATAGCAGACAAACTGACCGATGCCGACTGGCGAGGGCATAAAGGGCAGTCGTCGAGCATGTTGGTAAATGGGGCGACTTGGGGTCTCGTGTTGGGCAAAGCCGTACTGGGTGACAGTAATAGCAGCCTAAAGCGCCTGATGGCACGTGCCGGGGAACCCTTTGTACGCCAGGCGGTGGGCGCGGCGATGCGGCTGATGGGGCAGGTCTTCGTCATGGGCCGCGATATCGACGAAGCCATGAAGCGGATGGAGGCCAAGGACAATCGGGGCTTTACTGCTAGCTTCGATATGCTTGGCGAAGCTGCTCGGACTAACGCGGATGCCGAGCGTTACTTCCAATCTTATCTCGATGCCATTGCCGCTGTTGGCAAAAACGCCACGCGTGGTCACAGCATATCGGTCAAGCTGTCGGCGCTTCATCCACGGTATGAAACCGCGCAGGCCGCGACATGCGTGCCAAGCTTGGCCGATATGGTGAGCGAACTGGCGCGCTCGGCTTCATCGCTTGGCGTGCAACTAACCATCGATGCCGAAGAAGCCGCGCGGCTGGAGATGAGCTTCGATATCATCGAAAGTGTGGCGCGCGATACAGCTCTCAGCGGCTGGGACGGGCTAGGCATGGCGGTGCAGGCCTATTCCAAACGAGCACGGCCGACGATTGCGTGGGCCGATGCGCTTGGTTCCGCCACCAAGCGCATAATGCAAATACGGCTGGTTAAAGGTGCTTACTGGGACAGTGAGATCAAACATGCGCAGGAACGCGGTTTAGCCGACTTTCCGCTGTTCACGCGCAAGCCAGCGACCGATGTGTCATACCTCGCTTGCGCACGGGATATGTTCGCGGCGGACCATATCCGTCCTGCTTTTGCCACGCATAATGCGCTTACGGTCGCGACGCTGCTGCAATGGGCGGGTAACAGGCGTGACTTTGAATTTCAGCGGTTGCACGGGATGGGG
>JBKJLZ010000135.1:0-3080 GCA_046596705.1 Sphingorhabdus sp.
CGATACAGTTGATTTCGTTGTAAAAACCTTCGGGGAACAACGGACGCAATGGACGATCGATCAGACGCGAAACCAAAGTTTCCTTCTCGGTCGCGCCGCGTTCACGCTTGAAGAACCCACCGGGGATGCGGCCAGCTGCGGAATATTTTTCCTGATAGTGAACGGTGAGCGGGAAGAAATCCTGGCCGTCCTTCACCGACTTTGCAGCGGTAACCGCGCAAAGTACGACAGTTTCGCCGAGCGATGCCATCACAGCTCCGTCAGCCTGACGGGCAACCTTGCCCGTTTCGAGAGTGAGGGTTTGTCCGCCCAGCTCGATTGATACAGTTTTCGTGTTAAACATTATATTTCCTTTTGCCCGCTCGCCCAATGCGATGCGGGGCCTCTAGTTGCGGATAATCCGATCCGCGGACGGTGGGGGCGCTGTTGGCCCCTATGGCGGTCCAGCCTCATTGCCGGACAGCCCCATAAGCAAAAAGCGGCCCGTTAGTGGGGCCGCTTTCGCAAAATTACTTACGAAGACCGAGCTTCGCGATGAGGGCAGCATAACGCTCGCCGTCGATTTTCTTGAGATAGTCCAGAAGCGAACGACGCTTATTCACCATCATCAAAAGTCCACGACGCGAATGATTATCCTTGTGGTTGGCTTTGAAATGGTCTGTCAAAGCGTTGATACGTTCGGTCAGAATTGCAACTTGCACTTCGGGCGATCCGGTATCATTGGCTTCGCGCGCATGTTCTTTAATAACTTCGGCTTTGCGTACAGCAGTAATCGTCATATCTTTCCTTCGAACATCATGGATTTACAGGTTAAAGCCCCGGACGGTTTTTAACATACCGTCGATGTTCTCCACTAACGCAATGGGCCGCAAATCTGCGTCCCTCGCCCAATGTAGCCCATCTTTCATGGCAATACCGGTCAAGACGCGGCCCGATTGGACTGCCCTTGCCTGTTCCGGGGAGAGATCTAGAGCCGGGATGTCGACCAGCCCTGCCTCTATCGGCAAGATAATGTCTTCTTGCGCTGCGCCTTGACCGAAAGCATTGAGTTTGTCCAGCGAAATTGCGTTTTTCAGGGCGAACGGCCCCGCGAGGGTGCGGCGGAGCATCGTTACGTGGCCGACGGTGCCGAGCGCTTTGGCGATGTCGCGGGCTAAGCTGCGGATATAGGTGCCTTTGGAGACATCCGCGTTGAGCGTGATTTCGTCCACAACCTCCTCCGCGTATCCGCGTCTCCACGTGAGATTATTTTGGTCACCCGCACACGCGAAGACGCGGAGAGAGTGAATAGTTACGGTCCGAGCTTTCATTTCGACTTGTTCGCCTGCTCTAGCGCGATCATACGCGCGTTTGCCGTCTATTTTAATCGCTGAATAAGAAGGCGGAATTTGTTGTATCGGTCCTACGAATTGCGGTAATACTGCCTTAATGTCGGAAAGTGTTGGCCGTTCTACCGATGTCGCGACTATTTCGCCTTCGGCATCCAATCCACTAGTTTCGGTGCCAAAGCTAATCGTAAAATCATAGGTCTTGGACGCATCCAGCATCCGCCCGCAAAGCTTGGTTGCCTCGCCCAATGCAATTGGCAACACCCCAGTCGCTAGCGGGTCAAGCGTCCCGCCATGCCCAACCTTGACCTTCCCAAAACCCGCCTCGCGCAAATTGCGCTTTACCGCTGCAACGGCCTGCGTCGAACCAAGCCCTATTGGTTTGTCGAGGATGATCCAGCCATTGAGGGTCACAACCGCAATCGCTCCCGATCACGTTCCACCACCGAAAATACCGCACTGTCGCGCTCGTACCCGGTCCAGGTGACCAAATGATTGCGGATCACACCTCCAAAATGTGCACCAACCTTGCGGCAGGCAGCCTGCGAGCGCTCATTGCGGACGTCTACCGTCAGTTGAATGCGTTTTAGGCCGCAGGTAAAGCCATGCGCGAAGAGCAAACGCTTCATCGCCCCGTTTACCTGCCCACCCCGGAATTTTGGACGAATATAGGTGTTGCCGATTTCGGCACTAAGCCGATCGATATTTGCATCAATCCAACAGGTCATCCCGGCCAACTCGCCATCGACCAGTACCGCTATCGCAAGCCGCGCCGGATTGGACAGCAAGCCATCGAAGTTCTCATCGAAATGGTCTGGGTCGTAGGAAACAGCATAAATCGGCCAAATCGCTAAATCCTCACCACAAGCCTCACGCAGCGGGTCGCGGTGGCATTCCTCCATCGGTTCTAGTCTTAAGTCATCGACTTCCAGCGCAGCCAACAGCCCTAAACGATCAGCCTTACTATTCAACCGTCGACCATTTCCATGAAGTGCTTGCGGCACATCGCAACATAGCGATCGTCGCCGCCGATCTCGGTTTGCGCGCCGTCGATGACCGCCTTGCCGCGCTCGTCGATGCGCAGGTTCATCGTCGCCTTGCGCCCGCAATCGCAAACGCCTTTCAGTTCTACCAAGCTATCGGCAATGCCGAGCAATGCCGCCGAGCCGGGAAAGAGCTCGCCCTGAAAATCGGTGCGCAGGCCATAGCAAACGACCGGAATACCCGCTTTGTCGGCCAATCTCGCACATTGCCAGACCTGTTCTTTCGATAAAAACTGCGCCTCGTCAATCAACGCGCAAGCCAGCGGCGTTTCCTGATGTCGTTCGAGCACTGATGCCTCGATATCGGTAGAAGCCTCGAACCCGCTTGCGTCACCGGCAAGTCCAATCCGCGAGCTGATGGCGCCGAATCCCGGTCGGTCATCCAATGCGGCAGTCCACAGCATGACTTTCATGCCCCGTTCCCCATAATTGAACGCAGCCTGCAACAGGGTTGAGGATTTGCCAGCGTTCATCGAGGCATAATAGAAGTACAGCTTCGCCATTATTTCACACCTTTAGTGTCTCAATTGGCAGGGGCGAATTTTTTCCAGCACCTTTGGTAACGCCTCGATCAAATGTCGTAAACGCGTCTGCTGACCGGCCGTCAAGCAGATGGACCATATCCGCAAAATCGGCGCCGGACCTGAACCTTGTAATTGCCCATTCGACAAGCTCATCATCGACAGTCGAAATGGAAGGCAGGGAAACA
>JBKJLZ010000010.1:0-11320 GCA_046596705.1 Sphingorhabdus sp.
CCGGGCGCTTGGGGTCGACGCAATGTTCCTTGAGCGGCCCGAAGGCGCATTCGGATTGCGTCGGGGCTTCGTATTGGCAAAGGGCACCAAGGTGCTGATGATGGAAGATATTGTTACCACCGGCCTGTCAGGACGCGAGGCTATTAATTCGGTTGTGGACGCTGGTGGTGTGGTTATCGCGGCAGGCGCTGTGGTCGATAGATCCGCGGGCGATGTTGATCTGGGTGTACCGTTTTATCCGCTCATCCAGCTTAATTTTCCCACATATGCGCCCGACGAATTACCGCCTGAGCTTGCCGGAACCGAAGCGATCAAGCCCGGAAGCCGGAAAGAATGAAGTGACAGATTCGATAGCTCCTCCGCTCCGCCTTGGCGTCAATATCGACCATGTTGCGACCATTCGCAATGCACGGGGTGGCGAGCATCCCGACCCCTTACGCGCGGCGGAGATCGTGGCGGCAGTGGGCGGCGACGGAATCACCGCCCATCTGCGCGAGGACCGGCGGCATATCAGGGATGCAGATATAGAACGAATCATGGCTGCAACCATGTTGCCGCTTAATCTCGAAATGGCTGCAACCGACGAGATGGTTGAAATCGCGCTTCGGCATAAACCGCATGCCGCCTGCATCGTGCCGGAACGGCGCGAGGAGCGCACGACCGAAGGCGGGCTGGATGCCGCAGGGCAGCATAACCATCTGGCGCCAATTGTAACAATATTGCGCGAGGCCAATATCCGAGTCAGCCTTTTCATCGAACCCGATCCGCGCCAGATCGAGGCCGCCCTAAGGTTGGGGGCACCAGTTGTTGAATTTCATACCGGCAAATACGCTCATAGTGAAGGCACTGACCGTGAAGTCGAGTTGCGGCGCATTGCCGAAGCGGCTGCGCTAGCTGTCAAGAACGGCATCGAGCCGCATGCGGGACATGGTCTCACGTTCGAGAATGTACAGCCAATTGCCGCAATCCCGCAAATTGCCGAACTCAACATTGGGCATTATCTGATCGGCGAGGCCATCTTTATCGGGCTTGAGGAAAGCGTTCGCAAGATGCGGACGTTGATGGATATGGCGCGTTGAAGGAATGACGAAGGCGAACACGCTCACAACTTTCCTACATCATGGATTTCTGCTTTAATTGGCCGATGTCCATCATTACCCCTTTTTCCGAACAAATGTCTGATCGACGCGGTCGATCAATCGCGCCGCGCAAGCTTGCGTTTTTTTGTAACAATAGAGTGGCGTGCACTTCGTTGCTTTCGACCCGATCGATGATCGAAAAAAGCGATCACAGCGCTGAATGGGCGGGCAGATGATCATCGGCCTCGGCTCCGACCTATGCAACATCGAGCGCATTGCCAATTCGCTCGAGCGCTTCGGCGAACGGTTCGAGCGTCGCGTATTTACCGAAGTCGAGCGCGCCAAGGCGGCACGCCGACCTTTTACTCGCGCTGGCACCTTTGCAAAGCGCTTTGCCGCCAAGGAAGCATTTTCAAAGGCAGTCGGTACAGGTTTCAAGCGCGGCGTGTTCATGAAGGATATCGGCGTGGTCAACGCCCCCTCGGGTGCGCCGACCCTGGCCCTGACCGGTGGCGCAAAAGCACGGCTCGACGCGATGATACCGGCAGGCTATGACGCGCATATCCATCTGACACTCACCGACGACCATCCTTGGGCGCAGGCATTTGTCATTATCGAGGCCCTGCCTCTAGCGAAAGTTTGAGTTTTGAGCCTCGATAAGATCAACGATCATGCAGCAACCGCATTGCCCGCAGCAGAGCCTGAAAAACGCGGCTGGGCCGCCAGCCTGTGGGCCGAACTTAAAGGCATGTTCTGGCTACTGCTTGCTGTCCTCGCTTTCCATAGCTTCATCGCCAAGCCTTTCTACATCCCGTCCATTTCGATGATGCCGACCCTGCTTGTCGGCGACCGGCTGTTTGTCAGCAAATACCCCTATGGATGGAGCCATGTTTCGCCGACCATCCCGAATCCGGTTGCTATATTCCGATGGCTGGTGCTGCGCGAGGAAGTCGAGGCGCTGGCAGTGCCGTTACCGCCAAGCAGCGACCGTGTGTGGGGCGAACTTCCCAAGCGTGGCGATATTGTAATCCTGACGCCGCAGGGCAAATATCAGGACTGGATCAAGCGAGTTATCGGCCTGCCTGGCGACACCATCGCATTGCGTGACGGGCAGGTTTTCCTCAACGGCAATCCAGTTAAGCAGGACACGCAGCCCAATCTTATCTTGCCTGTAGATGCAAATAACCGGTGCACCGACGATGATTTTCCAGGGGCATTGGTGAAGACAGCGAATGGTGACTTAAGCTGTCATCTTCCCATCATTCGCGAAACTCTGCCTAACGGCGTCCAGTATGACACGATCGATGCTCGCCGCCGTGAAACCGACGATATGGAGCCAGTAAAAATTCCGGCGGGCCATGTGTTTCTGATGGGCGACAACCGTGACAACAGTTCGGACAGTCGCGTTGCTGAAGAACTTGGCGGGCTTGGTGGGCCAGTATCATGGGACCGTTTGGGAGGACGCGCCGAGATTATCACCTTTTCTGTCGATGGCAGCACGGGGCTAAACCCGGTGAGCTGGTATACCTCACTTCGCGGCGACCGCGCTGGCACGAGCCTGCGGCCAAAAAAGGTGAAATCCGATGAATGAAGCTGCAACCGTAAAAGCGCGCAAGCCAAGGGCCCCAAAGAAAACGACAGAAGTCGTCGAAGAAGTATTTCATGAAGAGGTCGGCCCAACCGAGCTTTACGATCCGCTGATCCGTACCGAACTGAAAAAAGCCACCGTCTGGATCGGCCTAGCTGTCTTGGTTGCGCTAGTGGTGTGGCTGGCGCAACCCATATTGCTGATTATCGGCGGCATAGTGCTGGCATCCATGTTCGATGGCGGTGCGCGGTTATTGGGGCGGGTGTTGCCGATAGCAAGAGGATTGCGGCTTACCATCGTCGTGCTCGGCGTGTTCGGATTTATCTATTGGACTTTTGTTTTTGCTGGGTCGGAGCTTGCAGCGCAGGCAGCTGAGATGCGGGCGGTGGTAGAAACGCAAATTGCTCGGCTCGGCGATCAGGTCGCCGCTGCCGGTTTTGCTATTTCCGCCAGTGACTTAAAAGGTTTTGGCTCGCAAATATTAAATTCGGTCGGCCGGGTTACCGCCGCAGTTAGCTCGGTTGTCGGAACAGTCACTAACATGGCAATGATGCTGGTGCTCGCCATATTTATCGCGTCGGAACCTCGTTTGTACGAGCGCGGTGTCGCATGGATGCTGCCGCTAGCAGAGCGCGAAAATTTCTACGGAACGTCGGAAAAGATCGGAAGCACGCTTCGCCGGTTAATGGCGGGACGTCTGATAGGCATGGCGGTCGAGGGCTTCGGCACATGGATATTGCTGTGGATTGGCGGCGTGCCGATGGCGGCGCTGCTTGGCATATTGACCGGACTATTAGCGTTCCTGCCCAATATCGGCGCGATCGTTTCTGGCGCGCTGATCATTCTGGTCGGGTTTTCGGCAGGTGTCGATGTCGGTTTGTATGCCCTATTTGTATATTTCGTCGTGCAGATGGTCGATGGCTATCTAATCGTGCCGATGGTAGCGAAGCGTGCAGTTGACCTGGCACCTGCACTGGTTTTGGGTGCGCAGATTTTGTTAGGGGCGTTGTTCGGGATATTGGGGCTCGCTCTCGCAGACCCGATTATCGCGATGATCAAAGTTGCGCTGGAGCGGCATTCTGAACTCAACGAAGCGCGGCATCCAACCCCCAAGTCCGGTTGATCGATCATCTGCGGTGATCTTGATATTCTGTTTCCTCATGGGCATTGCCAATTTTGCCATGCACAAGGCGGTGACTGAATCACGCCACCCGTTTGTCGAAGATACGAAGCTCTATTTTGGCAAGTATTTCGGGCGTTATGGTAGCTATGCGATCGAACTGGCCATGCTAACTGGCGCAATGCTATTCGCTCATAATGGTTCAATCATGATGGCATTTTTCTACTGGATCTACACTGGTATGAACGCACTGGCGACATGGTTGCTGCTATCGGGTAAAGTCTAGCAATGCCTCCGCAAACAGGTGTAGCGGAAGGCGGGCCGGAGCCCGCGGCGCTGAAAACATTAGCGCGATTCTTGCCCTATTTATGGCCGAAGGACGAACCGGCGCTTCGTCTCCGCATCATCATCGCTTTGTTGCTCGTGCTGGTTTCGAAACTCGTTCAATTCTCGATGGGTTGGCTTTATGGTCAGGCAATCGACCGGATGACACCAGGAATGGAATCGGGCGTAGCCATAGCAATTGCGCTCGTCGCAGCTTATGCAAGTGCTCGGTTTGGTGGAGTATTGTTCGACAATCTGCGTAACGTCGTTTTCGAACGCGTTGGGCAGGACGCAACACGGCGGTTGGCCGAAAATGTGTTCTCCCATCTCCACAATCTGTCGATGCGCTTTCATATGAACAGGCGCACTGGTGCAGTCACCAAAGTCATCGAGCGCGGCACCAAGAGCATCGATATCATGCTCTATTTTCTGCTGTTTAACATCGCCCCGACGATCATCGAATTGGTGGGCGTATCGGCGATATTCTGGTTTAAATTTGGCTGGGAACTCGTGGCAGCGACGCTGATCATGGTCGTTGTATACATATTCTTCACTCAACGAGTCACCGACTGGCGGAACAAGCTGCGCGAAGAAATGAATGATCTTGATACCCGCACCGTCGCGCGCTCGGTCGATAGCCTGCTGAATTACGAAACGGTCAAATACTTCAACGCCGAACGTCGCGAAAGCGAGGCTTATAGCGCCGTAGTGCAGCAATGGGCAGTCGCTGCGGTCAAATCTGAAAACTCTCTTGCCGCGCTTAATGTCGGACAGGCGCTCATAACCAACCTGATGCTTGCTGGGGCAATGGGCTACACTATTTGGGGTTGGTCGAACGGCCAGTTTACGACTGGCGATGTCGTTTTCGTTAACACTTTATTGGCTCAGCTTTTCCGACCGTTGGATATGCTGGGCATGGTTTATCGCACCATCCGGCAGGGGCTCACCGATATGGCGGCGATGTTCGACCTGATCGATACGGAGCGCGAAATTGTCGATAAACCCGGAGCGAAGGCGCTGGCGGTCAGCGGCGGTGCGTTGGCATTTGAGGATGTGCACTTCGGTTACGAAGCCGATCGTCAAATCCTAAAAGGCGTAAGCTTCATCGTTCCGCCAGGCGGGACCCTTGCAGTCGTCGGACCATCGGGGGCTGGTAAATCCACGATCGCAAGGCTGCTGTACCGCTTTTACGACGTGACTGGCGGACGGATATTGCTTGATGATCAAGATATCCGCGATGTCACTCAGAGTTCGCTCCGCGCGAATATTGGTATCGTACCTCAGGACACGGTGCTATTTAACGAAAGCATCGGTTATAACGTCGGCTACGGCCTTGAAGGCGCTACCCAGACACAGATCGAGGATGCTGCGCGGGGAGCTGCGATCCACAATTTCATCTTTTCACTGCCCGAAGGCTATGCAGCGCAGGTCGGTGAACGCGGACTGAAGTTATCTGGTGGCGAGAAGCAACGCGTTGCCATCGCCCGCACACTTCTCAAGAACCCACCGATTCTCATTCTGGATGAAGCGACGAGCGCACTCGACAGCAGGACCGAAGCGGAGATTCAGGACACGCTGGACCGAGTGGCCGAACGCCGGACCACGATAATTATCGCGCACCGGCTGTCGACGATTGTCGATGCCGACGAGATTGTGGTGCTCGAAGCGGGACGCGTTGCCGAACGCGGCACGCATAGCAAACTGCTGCGAAAAGGTGGGCTCTATGCGGAGATGTGGGCGCGACAGCAATCGGAGCAGGACGAAGAGGCCGAAACGGTTGGGTGATTATATGATTTCAAATATCGCGCTTGGTTGACGGCAAATCGAGCGTGTATGCAATTTACCTAACGCGTTGCGCTAGACAGACGATTCAGGCTGGCTAAAGCGAGGGATGGCAACAGCTTCCGATATATTGCATTCGACCTTTGGCTTCCCAGAATTTCGCGGCGTGCAAGAGCAGGTGGTGAAGCGAGTTATGGCCGGCGCTCGCACATTGGCGGTGATGCCCACCGGGGCGGGCAAGTCGCTTTGCTATCAATTACCGTCTGTCATGCTAGATGGCACGACTATCGTTATATCCCCGCTCATCGCGCTGATGCACGACCAGATGCGTGCGGCCGATGCGGTAGGCATACGCGCGGCAACGCTCACTTCGGTCGATGAGAACCGAGCCGAAACGATCGAGCGGTTTCGCAGTGGTGCCCTCGATCTGCTTTATGTCGCCCCCGAACGTGCATCAGGATATGAATTTCGTGGGCTGTTACGCGAAGCCAAGATAGCTTTGTTTGCCATAGACGAGGCGCATTGTGTATCCGAATGGGGCCATGATTTCCGCCCCGATTACCGGCTGCTACGCCCATTGATGGACGACTTTGCCGACGTTCCCCGATTGGCGCTGACTGCGACCGCCGACGCACTCACCCGTGACGATATTGCCGAGCAACTTGGGATCGCCAAAGACGGGATGATCGTTTCGGGCTTTGACCGGCCAAATATTCGATATGCAATGACAGGCGGTGCGAAAAGCGGGATTGCCGCATTGGTTCGAACGCTCAGCGGTGCTGGTATTGTTTACGCCCAAACCCGGGACCGGACCGAAAAGATTGCAGCGCAGATCGCAGCTGCAGGACGAACAGCGCGCTTCTATCATGCTGGGATGGAGCCCAGGGCGAGGGCGAAGGCTCAGTCTGATTTTGTAGCATCGGAAGATATGGTGATGGTCGCCACGGTCGCGTTCGGCATGGGAATCGACAAACCCGATGTGCGATTTGTAGTCCATGCCGGGCTGCCCAAATCGATTGAGGCTTATTATCAGGAAAGTGGGCGAGCGGGCCGTGACGGCGACCCCGCTGTTACACATATGCTTTGGTCACCGGGCGATTTTACCCGAGCACGAGAACGTCTGAACGAGCTGTCGCAGGAGCGGCGCGGGGCCGAGCAGGGCCGCATCGCAGCACTGTCGCGGCTGGTCGAAACACCGGGTTGCAGACGAGCGATACTGCTCCGTCATTTTGGCGAAGATCCTCCCGAAAATTGCGGCAACTGCGACAATTGTCTTGATGCGCCGGGCGTGCATGATGCCACCGAGGTGGCGCGCAAGCTGCTCTCTGCTGCTTTTCGCACGGGCCAGATGTTTGGCGTCGGCCATCTTGAAAAGGTGCTGACTGGAACCGGCGATGAAAAGATATTTAAGTTCGGCCATGAGCAACTGTCGGTGTTCGGGATAGTTGGAAATGACGACGCACATATTATCAAGCCACTGGCACGCGCTTTGCAAGCCCGTGGTTCGCTGGTTGCCAACGAGCATGGGGGGCTGAAATTGGCGGGCGATGCACGAGCGATCATGCGCGGCGAGAAGAAGGTGGAAATCGCGCTGATCGCTCCGGGGCGCAAACGTCGCGAGCGGAGTGTTGCTAACCCGATAGGCGATCCCTTGTTTGAAGCATTGCGCAGCAAGCGGCGCGAATTGGCTGAAGAGGCGCAGGTTCCGCCTTATGTGGTTTTTCATGACGCAACCTTGCGCGAAATGGCGCAGGCTAAGCCGGACAGCCTGTCTAAGCTATCGCAGATTACCGGTGTTGGGTCACGCAAGCTGGAGGCATATGGTGACGCTTTCCTTGCAGTTTTGCGGGTCTTCCAATAAGCGTCGTGACATGTTCGTTAAGCTTACAGATGATGTTCTCGTCGCATCGCAAATCAGCGTCGAAGCAGTGACCGCGGCCGCGGCCGAAGGCATCACACTGATCATCAACAACCGCCCTGAAGGCGAATCGGTCGACCAGACGCCGGGTCCCGAAATAGAGGCTGCTGCGCGCGGGGCGGGACTGGATTATGTTGCCATTCCTGTCACACATGCCGGCTTTGCCGAATGGCAGGTCGCAGCGATGGCCGATGCACTCGACAATGCTGATGGCAAGGTATTGGCTTATTGCAGGTCGGGCACTCGCTCGACGTTGCTCTGGGCGCTCGCCCGGGCATCAAGGGGCGATCATCCAGCAGTTCTGGCCGAGCAAGCGGCGGATGCCGGTTATGATCTAACACCCATCACTGCGATGATGGATATGGTCAGGGGGCGAGCCTCTTGACCGCGCAATTGATGCAACTGGGCGGGTCGATTGCGGCGATACTGTTCCTTGCTTGGTTGGCGGGCCGACTTGGGCTAGGCGGCGATTTGCGGATCCGTGACGAAGCCCATGCCCGGATACTTGCCGACGAAGTATATTGCGGCTTCGACCCAACAGAAGTGGCAATCGATAAAGCCGGGATTGGGGCGTTGCTGAAGGATGCGCAGGGTCGGCATCTGGTTATCCGTCAGCACGGTGCGCAGTTCGCTGGACGCCTGCTCGACCGACATAGCGAATCCCGTTTGGACCAAGGCTTTCTGACCATCGGTACCGGCGAAAAAACCTTCGGCAAAATCACCCTCAATCTTGGTCCCAATGCGCAACAATGGGCGTCCGGCCTGCGGCATCTAAAGGTTTGAGTTCCGCCATGCCCGAGCTGTTTAATCCTGTGACGTTCGCCATTCCCGCTTTCATCATTCTCGTGATCCTGGAAATGCTTTGGGCACGGGCGAAAGCACCTGAAAAATACGAACCAAAGGATACGCTCAGCTCGCTTGCGCTTGGGACCGGCAGCCAAGCGGCCGGATTGCTGAGCGGCGCCTTTGTTTTCGGACTGGCGCTTTGGCTTTACGAGCACCGGCTGTTCGATATCGGCTGGGCTTGGTGGGCATTGATACTTTGCTTCGTGCTTGACGATTTCGCCTATTACTGGGCCCATCGAGCGGGCCACCGGGTCCGCTGGTTTTGGGCGAGCCATGTCAACCATCACTCGAGCCAGCATTACAATCTGTCGACCGCACTCCGTCAAACCTGGACTGGCTTTATCGCGCTGAGCTTCATTTTCCGGATCCCGCTTGCCCTAATCGGCTTTCATCCGGCGATGATATTGTTCGTCGGGGCGATCAATCTGATTTACCAGTTCTGGATACATACCGAGGCAATCGGGCGGCTACCGCGCTGGTTCGAAGCAGTGATGAACACGCCGTCGCACCACAGAGTCCACCACGCAACTAACCCTCGCTATCTCGATAAGAACTATGCCGGCACCTTCATTGTCTGGGACAAGATGTTCGGCACCTTTGCTCCCGAAATCGATGGCGAGCAGATCCGCTACGGCATCGTCAAGCAGTTGGGCAGCTTCAACCTGTTGTGGAGCGTCTTCCATGAGTGGGTCGGCATCGCACAAGATGTTTGGTCCGCACCCTGGCGGCACAAGTTCGGTTATGTGTGGCGACCGCCGGGTTGGAGCCATGATGGCAGTCGCGATACTTCCGAAGCAATTCATGCGCGGTGGCTCGAGCGGCAGCAGGGTGCAGAATGAGCTGACCTATATACGTGCTTGCACAAGTTTAATCGCGCGATTAAACCCGTTCCCCAAGAGGAGATCGCATGGACGAATACGACATAGTTGTAATTGGCGGCGGGTCTGCCGGAAGTGCGGCGGCGGGGCGTTTGTCCGAGGGCGGCAAGTTTAGCGTCTGTCTGATCGAAGCAGGTGGCAGCAACAATAATATGCTGATCAAGACGCCCGGTTTCATGCCGTTCATCCGCAACAGCTCGAACTGGCAATATGACACCGTCCCGCAAAAGGGCTTGAACGGCCGCATCGGATATCAGCCGCGCGGTCGCGGACTAGGCGGATCGAGCGCGATCAACGCGATGGTTTATGTTCGTGGCAATCGATGGGACTATGACAATTGGGCGGCCTTGGGCTGTACCGGCTGGGCGTACGAGGATGTTCTGCCGGTGTTCAAGCGCTGCGAAGATAATGAGCGGGGCGGTGATCCGTTTCATGGCTCGGGTGGTCCGCTATCAGTGGTCGACCAGCGATGGCCCAACAAGGGCAGCGCCGCCTTCCTCACTGCGGCTGCCGAACTGCAACTGCCGCGCAATACCGATTTCAACGGCGCGGTCCAGGACGGCTTTGGGCTGTATCAGGTTACCCAAAAAGGCGGCGAACGCTGTTCGGCGGCACGCGCTTATATCGAACCCGCGCGCGACCGGATGGAAGTTATTACGGGCGCGTTGACCGAAAAGATAAATATTGAAGGAGGCCGCGCAGTCGGCGTCGTCATCCGACAAAGCTGGGGTCGCCGACGGACAATCAAAGCGCGCGGTGCAGTGATATTGTCAGCCGGTGCATTCGGTAGCCCACAAGTATTAATGCTATCAGGCATTGGGCCCGCCGATCACCTCAAGGGCGTTGGTATTGATGTGATTAACGACAAACCAGCAGTCGGCAGCGATTTGCAGGACCATATCGATTATGTCGCCAGCTTTGACACCGGCTCGACAGACTTTATCGGGGATTCGCTCGCCGGAACGATGACGATGGCAAAGGCAATTGTCGAACACCGGATGAAACGCACCGGAATCATGACAACGTGCTATGCCGAAGCAGGCGGCTTTTGGCGGTCGTTACCCGATTTGCCTGCGCCCGATATTCAGTATCATTTTGTGCCTGCGATGCTTGAAGATCATGGGCGGACCAAAGTAAAAGGCCACGGGTTTAGCGGTCACACCTGCGTGCTCCGCCCCGAAAGTCGGGGTACGGTGCGTCTGGCATCGTCGGATGCAAAGCAAGCGCCGCTGATCGACCCTGCTTTTTTAAGTGACGAGCGCGACACCGCGACGCTGCGAAGAGGAGTGCGCGAGTTGCACCGTATTTTTGCTGCACCGGCGCTCTCTGTATATGCCGGCAAAGACAGAAATCCGGTGGATTTGAGAGATGATACCGCTCTTGATGATCTCATCCGGTCACGGGCTGACACGATCTATCACCCGGTCGGCACATGCCGGATGGGAGCAGACGCCGATGCCGTGGTCGATCCACGGCTGAAATACCGCGGGCTAGAAGGACTGTATGTTGCCGATGCCAGCATCATGCCGCGCATAGTGTCCGGAAATACCAATGCGCCGTCGATTATGATCGGTGAAAGATGTGCCGATTTCGTCCGCGCTGACTTGCAATAATCTTGCGGGAAACGTGACTGACCGCTAACCGCGTGCGCAATATGGCGAATAATAGCACAGATTATATCAGCACGCGTGGCAATGCAGACGCGCTTGATTTTGCAGGCGTCACGCTTACTGGCCTTGCCAGCGATGGCGGACTTTATGTTCCGCGCGTGTGGCCACGCTTTAC